>JAVXWR010000582.1:0-4950 GCA_032230725.1 Actinomycetota bacterium | reverse complement strand
GCTGGCGACCCGGCTGGTTGACGCGCGGGTCCGGAGGGTGGCCGTCGTCGGCGCCGGACTGACGGGGATCGAGACCGCGACCGAGCTGGCCGAGGACCCGCGACGCACCACGACGCTGGTGACGGCGGGGGCGCTCGACGACGACCTCTCGCCCCGCGGTGCCGCCCACGTGCGCCGGGTCGCCGGGCGGCTCGGTCTCCGGCTCGTCGAGCACGCTGCCGTGGCCACGGTGCACCCCAGCGGGCTCACGCTGGCGGACGGGACCGAGGAGCCGGCCGACGTCGTCGTCTGGACCGGCGGCCTCGTCGTCTCCGACCTCGCCGCCGGGGCCGGGCTCGCGGTCGACGCCCACGGCCGGGTCCTCGTCGACGCGGCGCTGCGCTCGACGTCGCACCCCGACGTCGTCGCCGTCGGGGACGCCGCGGCCGCGGTCGCCAGCAGCGGCGACGTCGTGCGGATGGCGTGCGCGACCACGATCCCCGCGGCCCAGCACGGCGCGCGCACCGTCGCCGCGGTGCTCGCCGGGCGGGAGCCCCGGTCGTTCCGCTACCGCTACGCGATCCGGTGCGTCAGCCTGGGACGCCACGACGGGCTGGTGCAGGTCGTGCACACCGACGACCGGCCGCGCGACCTGGTGCTGACGGGCCGGGCGGCCGCCCGGGTGAAGGAGGCGATCGTGGTGAGCACGCTGTGGGTGCAGACCCACCCCCGGATCCCGACGAGCGCGTGAGCCACCCCGGGACCGACACCCCGACGGCACGGTTCGAGGCGAACCGGCCGCGGTTGACCGGGCTCGCGTACCGGATGCTCGGCGAGCTCGACGAGGCGCAGGACGCCGTCCAGGACGCGTGGCTGCGGTGGTCGCGCCACGAGTCCGACGTGCTCGAGCCCGAGGCGTGGCTGACGCGGGTCGTGGTCAACCTCTGCCGCACCCGGCTCTCGGCGCTGCGCGACCGCCGGACCGACTACGTCGGGCCGTGGCTGCCCGAGCCGGTGCCGACCGGGCCGGACGGGATCGACCTCGGGCCCTGCGAGACCGCGACGCAGCGGGAGACGCTCTCGCTCGGGATGCTCCGGCTGCTCGAGCTCCTCTCCCCCGCCGAGCGTGCCGTGATCGTGCTCCACGAGGCCTTCGGCTACGCGCACGCCGACATCGCCGGGCTGCTCGACCTCTCCGAGGCGACGGTGCGCCAGCACCTGCACCGTGCGCGGGAACGGATCGGCGCCGGCCGGCGTCGCTTCGAGGCCGACGCGGAACGCGCCGCCCGGCTGACCGCCCGGTTCCTCCAGGCGGCCGCGGGCGACGACCTGGCGGCGCTTGAGCAGCTCCTGGCCGACGACGTCGAGGCGCTCTCCGACGGCGGCGGCGTCGCGCGGGCGGCGCGCAGGCCCGTCGAGGGCCGCGCGAAGGTGGCGCGATTCGTGGCGGGCCAGGCCAAGGGCGCCACGGCGGCGACCGTGGCGATCGAGGAGGTCAACGCCGGCGTCGCGATCGTGCTGCGCGTCGGCGGGGCGGTGGTCGTCGTCATGGCGCCGGAGTTCGACGCGGCGACGGGCGAGCTGGTGCGGATCTCGTCGGTGCTCAACCCGGCGAAGTTCGCGGCGATCGCGGGCGCCCCGGCTCAGCCCCCGGACCGGTAGGCGCCCACGACGGCGGCGGTGTCCTCGGCCATCGAATCCGTTGACCGGTCGCCCAGGGCACCATCCACGGAGTGCGCCGCGCCGTCCTGACGACCGTCCTGCTCCTCGCCCTGACCGGGTGCGCGTCGACGACCCCTCCCCCGGCGGCTCCCACGTCGGCCACCGCCCCGACCCCGCAGCCGTGCTCGCCGAGCACCGCGATCACCGGGTGGTCCGACGCCCTCGAGGGGCAGCGCTTCGCCGGCCGGACGCCGGCCCCGCAGGTCGTCGGGAACCTCTCCGCGCTCGCCGCCCTCCCCGACGGCCGGGTCCTCGCGCTCTCCGACCGGTCGGTGCTCTTCACCCTCGCCGCGGCCGCCGACCGGCCCCTCGACGCCGTCACGCTCGCCGACCCGGCCGGGAAGCCGCTGGACTCGGAGTCGCTGGTCGTCGACCGGGACGGCACCCTGCTCATCGGCGACGAGACCGGTCCGCAGGTCCTGCGCGTCGACCTCGACGGCCGGCTGCTCGGCGCGCTGCCGGTCCCGCCCGACGTCGTGAACGGCGGGAAGCCCAACACCACGCTCGAGGGGCTCGCCCTCTCCCCCGACGGCCGCACCCTCGTCGCGTCGATCGAGGAGGCACTGCGCGGCGACGACCCCGGCCTCACCCGCCTCGTCACGTGGACCCGTCCCGACCCGTCCTCGGCGTTCGTCCCCGGCGCCCAGTACGCGCTGCCGCTGCCGGCGGGCCTCGGCGTCTCCGAGCTCACCCCCACCGGGGACGGCCGCCTGATCGCCCTCGAGCGCGGCTACGACAGGGCGACGGGCAACACCGTCCACCTCGTCCTGCTCGACCCGGCCGGCGCCACCGACATCGGAGCAGTCGCCGCGCTCGCCCCCGCCACCGCCGGCACCCCGGTCCGCACCACCCTGCTCGCCGACCTCGGCGCCTGCCCGGGCCTCGGCGCCACCGCGAGGCAGCCACAGCGCAACCCGCTGCTGGACAACATCGAAGGCATGACGGTCACCGGGCGGGCCCCCGACGGAGCCCTGGAGCTGCTGCTGGTCAGCGACGACAACGACAGTCCCCAGGAGGTCACCCGCACGTACCGCCTGCGGACCACCCTCGGCTGACCGGCTGAGCCCGCAGCGGCGGGGTCGGTCACGCTGACGGGGTGATCGGAGGAGCCCGGCGCGTGGGCGCAGCGGTCGCGGTGTACGTCGTCACGGGTCGCTGGACCGTCGGCTACCTCGTGGTGCTGCTGGGTGTGCACGCGTGGATGGGCGTGGTGGACCCGTCGGACTTCGTGGCGTGGGCCAGCACGAACGTGGTGAACCTCGGGACCCACCCGCTCGGGGCCCTCGTCGGGAGCGCCCTGATCGTCAACGGGCCCCTGCTCGACGCCGGCACGCTGATCACGCTGTGGCTCGGGATCGGAGGCGCGCTGTGGTGGGTGGAGTCCCGACGCGGCCCGGTGCGGGCCGCCGTCGTGTTCCTCGGCGGACACGTCGGCGGGACGCTGCTGACGGTGCCGGTGATCCTCGCGGCGACCCGGGCGGGCCGGTACCCCGAGGAGACCCGGACCGCGATCGACGTCGGGATCAGCTACGGCGCGCAGGCCGCGCTGGCCGCCGTCGTGGTGGCCCTGCCGGGCTGGGCGCGGGTGCCGTGGGTGGTGTTCGTGTTCGGCTGGCCGCTGGTCGACGCCGACTGGTCCGGCCTGCTCCCGGACTTCACGACGATCGGACACCTGGTCGCGGCGACGATCGGGTTCGTGCTGGCGGCGACGTTGCTCAGCACGCGGGGAGTCAGCGCGGGTGGGGTACCACCCGGTCGGCCGCCAGCCGGTCGAAGACCCGCGCGAAGGCATCGAGGGTCCGGACGTAGCCGGTGAACCCGGCCAGGCGCGAGCGTGTCATGTCGGTGAGGCACTCGATGTCGCGGCCGAGGTCGCCGTCGGTGTGCCAGAACGAGGCGACGTGGTCCAGCCGGCTCTCGCGCAGCCCCTCGCGCTCGGCGATGCTCGCCCAGACGTCGGCCATCCCGGCGGTCTGTTCCTCGAGCGGGCGCGGCTTGTCGTCGAACCCCTCGGGCTCGACGTGCAGGAGCTCGGCGAGTCGCGGCCACATCCAGCGCCAGCGGAAGACGTCCCCGTCGACGACGTTGAGCGCCTGGTCGTGCGCCGCCGGGGATTCGGTGGCCCAGATCATGTGCTCGGCGACCTGCCCCGCGTCGCTCATGTCGGTCAGTCCGTCCCACTGCTGGTGCGAGCCGGGGAAGGTGAACGCCCGGCCGGTCTCGCGGCACAGCGCGGCGTAGGCGGCGAGCGACGAGGCGATGTTCATGGCGTTGCCGACCGCGTAGCCGACGACGGTGTGCGCCCGGTGGACGCTCCAGGTGAACCGGTGCCGCGCCGCGGCGGCGAAGAGCTCGTCCTCCTGGGCGTAGTAGAAGTTCGGGGCGTCGAGGCGCGGTTCGGTCTCGACGAACGGCGTCTCGGGCAGCGTCCCCTCCCCGTACGCCTCGAACGGCCCGAGGTAGTGCTTGAGGCCGGTCATCAGGGCCACGTGCTCGACGGTGCCCTCCGCGCAGGCGGCGTCGAGCACGTCGCGCACCATCTCGCCGTTGACCCGGATGTTCTCGTCCTCGGTCTCCTGGCGCGCCCACGCGGTGAGGAACACCGACGACGGGCGGGTGCCGGCGAGGGCCTTTCGCAGGGCGTCGGGGTCGGTCAGGTCGGCGTGCGGCGACTCGACCTCACCCACCGACGACGTTCCGCGGCGCGAGAGCCCGAGCAGGTGGCCGCCACGCACGGCCAGGCGTTCGGCGAGTGCGTGGCCGGCGATGCCGGTGACCCCGACGACGAGGGGACGGGACAGGGCGTGCACGGGCGGGCTCCTCCCGGTGGTGACGCCCGGGTGCCCGCGGGAGGTGCGCTCCGCGCTCGTGAGCAGAAAGTGTCGCTATGACGACACTTTCTGCTCACGAGCCGCAGGCACCTACGAGGCGTCCGCCAGCCACTTGTGCAGCTAGGGCTTGGTGTAGGCGGTGACCGCGGCGGCGAGGGCTTCGTCGGCGGCCGTGCGGCGGGCCCGGGCCTCGGCGTGCAGCACCCCGTAGGTGAAGCTCGGCTCCCCGGCGCGGTGGGCGAGGTCGGCCAGGTCGACCAGCCAGTGCGCCACCGCCTCGCTGCGACGCCGCTCCTCGAGGGCGACGGCGAGCGCGTCCGCGGCGTCCGCGAGCTTGCGGGCCTGCTTGCCCAGCGCCCCCCGGGTGACCTGGGCGGTCGTCGCGACCGTGTGGGCCGCCGTCGCGACCGGACCGAGG
>JAVXWR010000579.1:0-7834 GCA_032230725.1 Actinomycetota bacterium | reverse complement strand
CGTCGAACCCGACGCCGTGCACGCGGGCGGTGTAGTCGCCGGTGACCTTCTGCAGGGTCTGGCCCTCGCGCAGGAAGCGGGTGCGGGCGTCGACGTCGTCGAGCAGGTGCGGGGCGAGCACCTTGATGGCGACCGAGCCGGTGACCCCCGCGCGGTGCCCGAGATAGACCGTGCCCATCCCGCCGGACCCCAGCCGGCCGGTGAGCTGGTACTCGCCCACCGTCCGCGGGTCGTGCGGGGTGAGCGGCTGCTCGGGCGTCGCCATGTCCACGAGCCGTGTCGCGGCCGTGGGCGGGTGCGGGGTGGGGACCCGCGACGGCGCCGGGACGGGGGCCGGCGTCGCAGGGCGCGGTGGGCCGGGCCGGGCGGCCGGGCGGGCGGCGTCGCGGGGCGGGCCCGACGACGCCGGGCGGGCCCCGTTGGGCGGGGCGGAGGCGCCCGGCAGACCCGGGGCGGGACCGCGGCGGGACCGGATGAGCCTGCGCTCCTTCGGCCCGGGCAGGCGGGCCGCGCGCAGCGCCTCGGGGAGCACCGGCGCGAGGGAGCACATCCGGGCCCGCGTCGAGCGGGCGGCGAGCTGGTGGCCCAGCAGGAACAGGCCGGCGGCGAGCCCGCCACCCTGGATGCCGATCGTGAGCAGGACGAGCAGGACCGCCGCAGCGGCCAGCCACGTGACCCGTCGCCGCGACCACGGCCAGGGCCGCGTCACCGGCATCGCGCGACGCCGCTCGAGGTCGAGCGTCGCGACGTGCAGCGTCGCGACGGCGAGCGCGAGCACCAGGCCCAGCGTCACCGAGACCACGACGAGGCCCGTCCCGCTCGACGGGGTGGGCAGCCCGGCCGCGTCGAGCTGCGCGAACAGACGGGTGAGCACCGCGCGCCGGTCGGACGCACCGGCCGCCGCGCTCGCGGTGACCACGGCGGCGAGCAGCGTGACGGCCCCCGAGGCGAGCGCGAGCCAGGCGACCACCCCGACGGGGTGGCCCGCCTCCCGGTGGAGGTGGCGGACCGCGCGACGGCGCTCGGCGCCGGTGAGCCGGGCGACGCGGCCCGTGACCACCCGGTCGACCAGCAGGGCCTGGCGGCGCCGCCGCGCCAGGGCGGCGTGCAGCGGTGTCATGAGCAGGGCGACGACGGCGCCGACGACGAGCGGCAGCAGGAACCGCACGCCGAGGGTCGGATCGAAGGTCACGCCGTCCTCCCCGCCCGGACCGCCCCCGATGGGCGGCACGCACTCCCGCGACGTTACCGCCCCGCGCCCCCACCCCGGAGGCCCTCGGGCCGGGCGGGTCGGTCGTCGCGGCGCTGCGAGGCCCGGCTTTGGGCCACCCGCCGCGCCAGGGTCCGCGGCGCGTCGTGGGGCAGGGCGCGCAGCCGTTCCCAGCGACCGCGCACCGGGTGGCGCAGCACCACGTCGCCGAACGCGTGGCGGCCGCGCACCGACACGTGCAGCGGCCCGCGGTCGCGCCGGTGCACGGTCTCGTCGCGCACCGCGCCCGCGGAGATGCGCAGGTCGTCCACGTCGGCGCTCCCGCCCTCGGGCAGGACGATCGTCGGCGAGCACATGCCGGTGGCGAGCTCGACGGCCACGACGGCGGTGTCGCACTCCGCCTCGGAGAAGTCGAGCAGGACGCCTCCCACCCAGCTGTGCACCCGCACCGTCGGGGGCACCTTCCACAGCCCGCGGCGGCTGATCGACCCGCCCAGGCCGGCCTCGAGCTCGAGGGCGTCGTTGGCGTGCGAGGAGTGCAGCACCGCGCCGGGGAGGTCGGCGAGGAGCCCGTCGAGCTGGTCGCGATAGCGGGCGGCCTGGGCGGTCGCGGCACGGTCGCTGTACTCCCCCGGCGTGAGCCGCCCGGCGACCATGGCCCGGGCCAGCATCGCGGCGACGTCCTCGCGCTCGCCGTCGGACGCACGCTTCCGCGCGTCCTCGGGCGGGGGCTGGGCGTCCTGGGGCCGGCGGGCCATGGCCCCGATCATAGGTCCGCCGAGGACGCCGCGATGATGTCGCCGTGGCGGGGGACCGGGACGGCTCGGAGGCGACGAGGGCACTCGCGGTCGTGATCGCCGTGGTGATCGCGGTCGTCATCGGGGTGGTCATCTGGAGCACCCGCGGCGGGGCCCCGCCCGCGCCCGCCGCCTCGGCGGCCCCGGCCCGCGCCGCCGCGGCCTCGCCCCTGACCGGCGAGCCGGGCTCCGCCGGCGCGGCCGTGCTCGCGGTGAAGGTCGACAACTCCCCGCAGGGGCGTCCCTGGACCGGGGTCGCGGACGCGGACGTCGTGTACGTGGAGCCGGTCGAGGGCGGCGTCACGCGGCTCCTCGCGGTGTTCGCCTCGCACCTGCCGCCGTCGGTCGGTCCGGTGCGCAGCTTCCGGGAGTCCGACATCGACCTGCTCGCGGCCTACGGCCGGCCCGCGCTGGCCTTCTCCGGGAACGCCCCGGAACTGGACCGGCTCGTGGCGTCGGGCCCCGTCGTGCCGGTGTCACCCGACCAGGTGGCCCGGGCCTACCGGCGCGGACCCGGGGAGGCCCCGCACAACCTCTACGGCGACCCCACGACCCTCGTCGGCGCCGCACGGGGCGTCGCCGCGCCCCGCGACGTCGGGTTCCGCTTCGGTGCAGCGCCGCCGGGGGGCCGGCCGGCGCCCGACGTCACCGAGACCGTGGGCAGCACCGTGGTCGCGCTGCACGCCGCGGGCGGGCGCTGGACGGTCGCGTTCGGGGGCGCGCCGGCCGTCACCGCGAACGGACCGGCGACGGTCGTCGTGCAGCGCGTGCCGGTGCGGACCTCGGCGATCCACGACGTCGCGGGGGCGCCCTCACCGACCGCGGTGACCGTGGGGCAGGGCCCGGTCGACGTGCTGCGCGACGGGAAGCGGTGGGCGGGGACCTGGTCCCGCGCCACGCCCGGGGACCCCACGAGGTTCACCGGCGTGGACGGCACGCCGCTGACCTTCGCTCCCGGACCGGTCTGGGTGCTGCTCGTGCGGGCGTGAGGATGCGCGGGCCCCGCCACGGGTACTCACCGGACATGGCTACCGGAGACAAGATCGACAACAAGGCCGACGAGCTCAAGGGCAAGGCCAAGGAGACGGCCGGCAAGCTCCAGGACGACGACGAGCTGAAGGCCGAGGGCAAGGGCGACCAGGTCAAGGGCAACGTCAAGCAGGCCGGCGAGAAGATCAAGGACGCCTTCAAGGGCTGATCGATCCACCCCGACGCACACGACCGGGGCCCGGCCACAGCGGCCGGGCCCCCGTCGTGTGTGCGTCCCCGAACTCAGTCGGCGAGCCGGGCGATGGCCTGCGCCCACAGGAAGTACTTGTTCGTCCCGAGGTCGCGCACCGTCGTGATGTTGAACGCCTCCTTGAGGTGCTTGGCGTCGTCGTCGCTGACGCCCTGCAGCGCGGAGACCGGCGCGTCGGCCAGGTCGCCGATCCCCTTCTCCTCGTACTCCTTGTCCAGCTTCGCGTCGATCAGTCCCATGTCGGCCTCCCGCGGGTTCGGCTCCGGTGTGCGGGCCACCGAATACCCCACGACGGGGCCGGTACGTACGCCGCCGGGGTGAACACCGGACGGCGCTCGACGGGCGGGGGCCTGCGGTCGGTCAGCGGGACCCTCGGGGTCGCCCGCTCAGTACCCGCGCTGGTGGCGCTCGCCGGCGAACCCGTAGACGGGCGTGCCGTCCGGGTCGCGGCGGTCGAGGCGGTGGACGGCGTAGACGTTGATCCCCGGGATCGACCCGCCGTTGAGTCCGTCGGTCGGCGTCCGCGGGCCCGTCTCGACGAGCACCAGATACTCCTCGGGCGGCGACGCGGCCTCGGCCATGCGTACGTCGTGGTCCCCCCGACAGGGGCCGTTCCGGAGCCGGATCCGCATCGACCTTCCCCCTTCTTCCCGGTCGGTCCGCCACCGGCATCGTCGCACGATCGCGCCCGACGGGGAGATGGACGGCACAGGCGTGGTGTCCGAGTTTTCCTTGACGTCACACACCACGGAGCGAAAGCATCGGCGTGCCGATCATGCCCCCCGTGGTCGGCACCAGCCCGGTCGGTGTCCCCCCGCCGGCCGGGCTCCTCACGTTGCGCGCCCGCCGCTTCCCCCGACGGGGGGACGTGCGTGGTCCCCCGGGCGTCGTTCTCCGGCCGTTCACCGATCCGTCCGTGCCCGGTCACCACGACACGTGTGAACGCACCGGCTCCGGGCATCCTCGACGAGGGCGAGACGCGGTCTCGGACTCTCGGGGCGAGGAGCGACGTGGACGACGGTGACACGGTGCGGGACCTCGTTCGCAGCGCCCACCAGGCGCTGGCCGAGCTCGGCCGTGCCCGCGTGGCCTGCCCCGTGGACGTCGACCGCTTCGACTGGTCGGCCGACCTGCTCGACGAGCTCGCACGGATCGCCCTCCAGGTCGCCGAGGCGGCCGCGACGCTCGCCGGTGAGCACGACGCGGAGGTCGACGCCCGCGCCCGGGAACTGGCCACGGCGATCGTGCGCCGCCGCAACGACGCCCTCACCCCGCTGCGGGCGGCGGCGGGCGGGGTCGCCCTCCGGTCCTGACGCACGACGGTGCCCGGCGCCGTCGCCTACCCTGCGGCGGGTGACCGGCTCCACGCCCGCCGACACCATCGGCCGACTGCTCGTGCGCTGCCCCGACCGCCAGGGCATCGTCGCCGCGGTCGCGTCCTTCCTCTCCGCGTCCGGGGCGAACATCCTCTCGCTCGACCAGCACGCGACGGCCCGGAGCGGGGGCACCTACTTCCAGCGCACCGAGTTCGCGCTGGCGCACGGCGACCTCGACCGCCTGCGGACGGCGTTCGGCTCCGACGTGGCGCGGGGCTTCGGGATGGACTTCGCCGTCGCCGACGCCGGCGTCCCGAAGCGCCTCGGGATCATGGTCTCGAAGATCGACCACTGCCTGCTGGACCTGCTGTGGCGCACGCAGCGCGGGGAGCTGGACGTGTCGGTCGAGATCGTCGTCTCCAACCACCCGGACCTGGCGCCCGCCGTCGAGCAGTTCGGTGTGCCGTTCGTGCACGTGCCCGTCACCCCGGAGACCAAGCCCGAGGCCGAGGCCCGGCAGGCGGAGCTGCTGCGCGGGGTCGACCTGGTGGTGCTCGCCCGCTACATGCAGATCGTCTCGGGCGGACTGCTGGCCGCCGTGGGTGCGCCGATGATCAACATCCATCACTCGTTCCTGCCCGCGTTCGTCGGTGCCGTGCCCTACCGGCGCGCCAAGGAGCGGGGGGTCAAGATCGTCGGGGCCACCGCGCACTACGTCACCGAGGACCTCGACGAGGGCCCGATCATCGAGCAGGACGTGATCCGGGTGAACCACCGGCATTCGACGGCCGACATCACCCGGCTCGGGGCCGACGTCGAGCGCGCGGTGCTCTCCCGCGCGGTGCGCGCCCACTGCGAGGACCGCGTCATGCGCGACGGGAGCACGACGATCGTCTTCTAGAGGTGCGCTCCGCGCTTGTGCGCCCTATCGGCGTGCTCCCCTTACTCCGTGTCATAGGACGGAGTAGTGCTCACGAGCGCGGAGCGCACCTGTCCTCTTTCGATATCGATTGGTAGCTTCTTCGCATGCAGACGAGGCGGGCAGGACTCGGGACGGCGGCGGAGGCCATGCTCGCCGACGACCTTCCGGGCGTGGTCGCGTTCGCGGCCCACGGCGACGACGTGCACGTCGAGACCCACGGCACCCTCGCCGTCGGCGGCCCGCCGGTCGTGCGGGACTCGCTCTTCCGGATCGCGTCGATCACCAAGCCGATCGTCGCGGCCGCCGTCGGGACCCTGCTCGCGGACGGGGCCCTCGTCCTCGACGAACCGGTGGACCGCTTGCTGCCCGAGCTCGCCGACCGGCGGGTGCTGCGCCGCCCGGACGCCGCGCTCGATGACACCGTGCCCGCGGACCGCCCGATCCGGGTCCGGGACGTGCTCGACTACACCTGCGGCCACGGCCAGACCATGGAGCTGTTCACCGCCGACCCGCCGTGGCCCTACGCGACGGCTGCGGCGGCCGGGCGCCTGAACACCATGGGCGGGCCCCGGCCCGACGTCCCCCCGGACCCCGACGGCTGGGTCGCCGAGCTCGCCGAGCTGCCCCTGCTCGCCCAGCCCGGCCGGCGGTGGCTCTACCACACCAGCGGGCAGCTGCTCGGGGTCCTCGCGGCCCGGGCGGCCGGCGAACCGCTCCCCGACCTGCTGCGACGCCGGGTCCTCGACCCGCTGGGCATGTCCGACACGGCCTTCCACGGGGACCCGGCCCGGCTCGCCACCGCCTACTCCGGCGGTGAGGTGTGGGACGAGCCCGACGGGCTGTGGAGCACCCCACCTCGCTTCCCGGACGCCGCCGGCGGACTCGTCTCGAGCGCCGACGACCTCCTCGCCTTCGCGCGGATGCTCCTCGGTGGGGGGCGGCCGGTCCTGCGCCCGGACTTCGTCACGGCGATGACCTCCGACCAGCTCGCCGCCGACCAGCGGGCGGGGGCCGCGCCCTTCCTCGACGAGGACTCGAGCTGGGGCTTCGGGGTCTCGGTCACCATCGGCGGGCCGCGGGCCGGCTCGTACGGCTGGGCCGGCGGGCTCGGTACGGTCTGGCACGTCGACCCGATCCGCGACCTCGTGGTGATCACGATGAGCCAGCGGCTGTTCACCGGGCCCGACGACTTCGCCGGGCACGCCGGCGTCATCGACGCGGCCTACGCCGCGATCGGCTGAGCCCGCGCGGCCCCGGCCCGGCCGGGACGGGGCAGGATCGGACCCGTGCGGATCGTGGACTGGTCGGACGGCGTGGACGGCCCGGACGTGGGCCCGGCGGTGGTGCTGCTCGACCAACGGGCGCTGCCCCAGCGCACCGAGTACCTGCAGCTCACGACGGTGGACGCGGTCGTCGACGCGATCCGCACCCTCGCCGTCCGCGGCGCCCCCAGCCTCGGCGTCGCGGGGGCCTTCGGGGTCGCGCTCGCCGCGCACCGGCACGCCGACGACCCGGCGGCGGCGCGCGCCGGCGCCGAGCGGATCGCGCTGGCCCGCCCGACGGCGGTTCCCCTGGCCCTCGGGGCCCACCGGGCACTCGCCCGCCTCGACGAGGGCGCCGCCGCGGTGCTCGCCGAGGCCCGTGCGACGGCCGCGGACGCCGCACGGGTCAACGCGGCCGCCACGTCGCGGGCCGCCGACCTCCTCGAGGCCGGGTGTCCGGGTCGCCCGTTGCGTCTCCTGACGCTCTGCAACACCGGCGACCTGGCCTGCGGGGAGGGCGGGAGCGCCCTCGGCGCGGCGCTGCGCCTGCACGAGCGGGGCGCCCTCGCGGAGGTGCTCGCGTGCGAGACCCGCCCGCTGCTCCAGGGGGCCCGGCTGACGGTCTGGGAACTGGCGCGGGTCGGCGCCCCGCACCGGCTCTGTGTCGACTCCGCCGGTCCCGCGGCGATCGCGACGGGCCGGGTGGACGCCGTCGTCGTCGGCGCCGACCGGATCGCCGCGAACGGCGACGTCGCGAACAAGATCGGGACCTACATGCTCGCCTGTGCCTCGGCCCGCTCCGGCGTGCCGTTCCTCGTCGTCGCGCCCGAGGAGACGGTCGACCCGCACACCCCGACCGGTGCCGGGATCGTCGTGGAGGAGCGGGGCGCCGACGAGGTGACCGGCCTCGGCGGGGCGGCGACGACGCTGCCGGGCACCGCGGTGTTCAACCCGGCCTTCGACGTCACCCCGTCGGACCTCGTCAGCGCGATCGTCACCGAGGACCGCGTGTGGTCACCGGCGCACGACACCCGCGACGTCGCCGCGTCGCGGCCCTCGGCGAACCCCGTCGGTTAACGCGTCGGAG
>JAVXWR010000569.1:0-5935 GCA_032230725.1 Actinomycetota bacterium | reverse complement strand
TTCCTCGAGTCGACCGTCGGCCATGGCCTCGCCGAGGGCGGGGAGGCGTTCGAGGAGTTGGCGGGCGAATTCGAGTTGGCGGGTGGCGTGGGCCTCCGACCAGCCCAGCGACGCCGCCACGATCTTCCCTGCGCGGGGGCGGTTCGGGACGCGTTCGCGGGTGCCGGCCTGGGCGCGGCTGGTTTCGAGCATCCAGCGGGCCAGGGCCAGGGCGGTCTGGTTGGTGTGGGCGAACCAGGCGCTCATGCCGTGGTCGACCCATTGGCCGGGTAGCTGGGTGGGGTCGGCGGCGAGCAGCAACGCGGGCGGGGGGACGTGCTCGGCGGGGTCGTGCAGATCCTCCGGGTCGGGCCGGCCCACGTCGTCGTCGGCGACGAAGTCCTCATCGTCGGCGACGACGTCCTCGTCGTCGGGGCCGAATTCGACGCCCCAGCCCACCGCCATCACCATGCATCGAACGCTAGTTCGAGGGTCCGACAGTCACCGGCCGGAAAGCCCAGCACCGGCCCCCGGACACGGGTCACGGTTCGATCACGATGCGCGCTCAAGGCTGGAGCGGCCGTCGGCGCCCACGCACGACCCGCCGCCGGATCCGCCACCCCTGATCGGTCCGGACGGCGTCGTCCTCGTAGACCACACTGCCCACCCGGCCGTCGGTCGTCACCCCCAGACCCTTCGAGACCACGTGGGCGGTGTCCGGAGCCAGGTCGCGCACGACGACGTTCGTCACGTGGTGTCCCAGCGGATTACCGTCGCCGAGCGCCCTCCCCGCCTCCTCGATCGCGGCGAGCCCGATCGACCGGCCGCCGCCGAGGTCGGCGACGTCGTAGACGACGTCGGTGGTGAAGACCTCGGCGAGCCCCGCGAGATCGCCGGCGTCGACAAGGTGGCCGTGGAGCGCCACGAGCTCGTGCAGGGCGAGACGGTCTGCGGGATCACCGGGCTCGGTCACGCCTGCAGCCAACCGCGTCCGGCCGAGCCAGGGCCACCCGATATCCCTCTCACCCGAGTGCGACCGGTGCGAGCTCTCCGAACCGGTCGCCCGGCCCCGGATTCCCCGGAGCCGCGGTCCCCCCGAGCTGGTGCACCACGCCCCAGACCGCGTTCAGCGCGGTGTGCACCGCACCCTCCGCCCACCCGGGGGTGAAGGAGATGTCGTCGCCGGCCAGGAAGATGCCCCGGTGCTCCGGGCCGAACGCGTCCTGCACGAAGTGCGTGAACATCCGCCGCTGGTAGCGGTAGTGCCCGGGCAGGTTCCCGCGGAACGCTCCCATGAAGTGCGGCTCGCGCTCCCAGGAGATCGTGATTGGCTCGCCGAGGATGTGGGAGGCGACGTCGAGGTCGGGGTAGATCTGGCGCAGCGAGTGCAGCATCAGCCGCACCCGCTCGTCAGTGGGGAGCGCGAGCCACTTCAGGGCGTCGTCGTTCCAGGTGTACGACAGGCAGAGGACCGCGGGTCGGGTGGCGGCGTCGGCGTCCTCGAGACCCCCTCCGCCGTCGAGGAGGTACGTCCCGCGCGTCATGCGGTCGGTGAGCGTCGTGGACATGACGTGCCGCCCGGAGACGGGGTCGCGGTCGCGCCAGAACGGCCGGTCGACCAGGACGAACGTCTTCGAGCTCTGCATGTAGTGCGAGCGCTCGAGGGCCATCCAGAGGTCGTGGGAGAAGAGCGACTCGTCGGTGTCGATCCCCGCGGAGAGCAGCCACGACTGCACCGTCGAGATCACCGCGGCGTACGCCCGCTCGGTGCCCCAGCGGTCGAGGACCCCGATCCGCCCGTCGTCAAGGCGCCGGAGCGCCCGCACCGCCGGCCGGGGCGACCCGCCGTGCAGCGACTCCAGCGACGCGCCCGGCGTCCAGTGCGCGAGCGACGACGGGGCCCGACGCCACAGCGCGAGCGGCACCGATTGGGCGCCGCCGTGGATACGGACGTGCTGGTCGTCGGCGTCGGTCGCGACGACGCGCAGGATCTCCAGCATCGAGTTCGGGAAGTCGGTGTCCCAGCCGCCGGTCCCGAAGCCGACCTGGCCGAACAGCTCCCGGTGGGCGAACGACCCGAACGCCGGGGACCGGGCCAGGAAGCCGGAGAAGCTCTCGTCGTCGAGGCGCGGGACGAGCCGGTTCCAGATCTGCTTGATCGCGCCGGGGGACCGGGCGGCGATCGCCGCGCGCAGGGCGGGGAGCTCGGCGCCGTCGGCGAGGGCGGTCGCCCAGGCCCGCGAGACGTCGCCGAACACCGGGGGCAGGTCCTCCGGACGTTCCGCGTAGTGCTCGTGGCCCGCGAGCTCGATGACCGTGGACGGCGTCTGCGGGGCGAGCGGGTTGGGGAACGGCGAGGTCCGGACGTCGAGGATGCGCAGGTAGTGCCCGAAGGCCCGCCCGGAGGCGGGGAAGCGCATGCCGCCGAGGTCGGCGACCGCCCCGGGCGTGCCGGGGAAGGCCTGCGAGCGCAGCCGACCGCCGATCTCGCCCGCCTCGTAGACGACCGGGCGCAGCCCGAGGCGCATGAGCTCGTAGGCGGCGACCAGCCCGGCCATCCCGGCGCCGACGATCGCGACCTCCGTGCCGCGTGCCGACTCCGGGACGGCGCCGAGGCCCGCCGGATGCGCGAGGTAGGTGTCGTAGGCGAACGGGAAGTCGGGAACCAGCATGGAGGGGCCCGGGTCGGTCACCATCGATAGGCCTCCGGGCGGCGGTCGGCGAGGTAGTCCCCGAGTCCACGGGCCCGCTCGAGGTCCGCGCTCCCGATGTCCGCGACGAGCAGCTCCTCCGCGTCGGTCCCCGCGCGGGCGAGCTCGCGCCCGTCGGGTCCGGCGATCACCGAGGCCCCGCAGAAGCCGGGGCCGACGTGGTTGGCGTAGGCGATCGCCACGCGGTTCTCCATGGCCCGTGCCGGCACCAGGACCCGTGCGACGGTCGCGTCGTCGAGCGCCGTCGGGACCAGGAGCACCTGTGCCCCGGCCACGGCGAGGCCGCGGACCACCTCGGGAAACTCGACGTCGTAGCAGATGACGACGCCGCAGCGCATACCGGCGAGCTCGACGATCACCGGGGTTCCGTCGCCGGGGGAGAAGGCCGCCCGCTCGTCGTCCGCCCAGAGGTGCGTCTTGCGGTAGCGGCCCGCCACGGTCCCGTCGGCGCGGACGACCACCGCGGTGATGTGGCCCTCGTGCGGCTCGGAGGCGACGATCGCGATCCGGTGCTCGGCGGCGATCTCCTGCCAGCGCCCGACGAGGTCCGGGTCCGGGGGGCCGAACGGCCGGCCGTAGCCGGTGGCGAACAGTTCCGGGGTCACGACGACGTCCGCGCCGGCCGCTGCCGCACGGGCGGCGGCCCCGTCGAGCCGCACCGCACCGGCGTCAGGACCTCGTGCCTGCCACGCCGCGATCCGCATACCGCCCAGCCTTCCCGGCGTCGCGAGGAAGTGGATTTTCCTGCCACTGAATCTTGCACTCGGGCCCGGACACTCAGCCCCGGTTCGCCGCCAGCACCGCCAGCAGGTCGTAGACCACGTGCGCGGCGGCGATTCCGGTGATCTCGGCGTGATCGTAGGCCGGCGCCACCTCGACGACGTCCACCCCGACGACGTCCAGGCCCACCAGCCCGCGCAGCGTCCCCAGCAGCTCGCGCGACGTCAGGCCGCCCGCCTCGGGAGTGCCGGTGCCGGGTGCCGCGGCCGGGTCGAGGACGTCGATGTCCACCGAGACGTACACCGGGCCACCCGCGAGGCGGCGGCGCATCCGCTCGACGGCCCGGGGGACGCCGTCGGACTCGTAGTCGTCGGCGCGCACCACGGCGAACCCCAGCCGGGAGTCGTCGTCGAGATCCGCCGCCGAGTACAGCGGCCCGCGGATCCCGACGTGCATCGACCGCTCGCGGTCGATCAGCCCCTCCTCGCTCGCCCGGCGGAAGGGGGTGCCGTGCGTGTAGGGGGCGCCGAAGTAGGTGTCCCAGGTGTCGAGGTGCGCGTCGAAGTGCAGGACCGCCACCGGCCCGTGCAGGGCGTGCAGCGCGCGCAGGGCGGGGAGGGCGAGCGTGTGGTCACCGCCCAGCCCGACGACGGTGGCCCCGTCCCGCGCGAGGTCGCGGATCCCGACCTCGCACGCCGAGAGGGCCTCGGGGATGTCGAACGGGTTGAGGGCGAGGTCCCCGGCGTCGGCGACCTGCAGCGCCGCGAACGGCGAGACCTCGACCGCCGGGTGGTAGGGCCGCAGCAGCCGCGACGACTGCCGGATGTGCGCCGGGCCGAAGCGGGCACCCGGCCGGTAGCTCACCCCCGCGTCGAACGGGAGCCCGACGATCGCCACGTCCGCCCGCGACACCTCGCCGAGGCGGGGCAGGCGGGCGAACGTCGGCGGCCCGGCGTAGCGCGGAACCTGCTGCCCGTCGACGGGCCCGACGGGCACGGTCAGCGGGAGCTCGCGCGGGCGCTGCGCGTCGTCGAGGGGGCGGGCTTCGTCGGCACCGTGACCATCTTCGCCTCGCTCGGCACCCCCCGGTCGTCGACCAGGAAGAGCATGTACGGCCCGGGCGTGACGATCTCGGGCTGCGGGGGCACCGTCACGTCCACCCCGCCCGGGCTCGGCCGCACGTCGAGGGCGACCGAACGCATGTCGACCGTCGTGACGTGCGTCGCCGTCGACGCCTTGATCAGCCGGGCGGTGCGGATCCGGGAGGCGTCCGGGGTCGCGATGTGCGCGGTCGAGCCCATCGTCATGGTGCTCGGTGCGTCGGTGACGGTCGGCCGGTTGCCCTGGTACATGTAGGGCGGCGAGTAGATCTCGATCCGCTGCTCGAAGGTGCCGGACACGGTGTTCTTCGGGTCGTCGAAGAGCGGGTCCGAGCCGGCGGTGAGCACCCGCCCGTCGGGGAGCAGGAGGCCCTCCGAGTGGTAGTCACGCCCCACGGCGGGGTCCGCGGCCGGGGTGAGCGTGCCGTCCGGCCGGAGGAACTCCGCGAGGTGGTTGTTGCTGGCGCCCTTGCCGCGGTAGTCCCACGACCCGTTCGAGATGAGCGTGCTGTCGTCGGGGAGGTTGACCAGGTTCGGGTAGCGGACCCCCTCGGGCATCATCGGGCCGGGCCGGAAGGCCGGCGACGGTGAGTTGAGGTCGAGGAAGTCGATGCGGCCGGTCGACCGGGGGCTCTCCCCGATGGCCCCGCCACCGACCACGGCGAGACGCTGGTCCTGCACCGGGCCGATGAACGCGGTACCGCCCGTCTGGATCATGTCCTGGTCGCGCAGACCCGGGATCGGCGTGAACACGTTGTTGCTGATGTCCCAGAAGCCCGGCGTCCGACCCTGGTCCGCCGGCCCGTAGCCCGCGTTGGCGCCGGAGAACACGAGCCGGTTCGGCACGGCGGTCTGGAAGACGGCGGGGTAGGTCGAGAACAGGCGCGTCAGGTCCTTGCGGTCCGCCCACGTCTGTGTCTTCGGGTCGAACACCTCGGCCCGGTTGGTGATCTGCCCGACGTTGTCGAGTCCCGACAGGGTGAGGACGGTGCCGTCGGCCAGCGGGAGGAGGGTCGGGTACCAGCGCGAGGCGTTCATGTCCGGCACCGGGGACCAGGTCTCGCTCACCGGGTCGAACGTGTAGGCCTTGTTCGTGCCCTGGTAGTCCTGCTTGCTCAGGTCGAACTTCCGGCCGAGGCCGTAGAGGTTCTTGCTGTCGGCGGGGGTGATGCCCGTGATCTGGTACTTGTTCGGGTCGGCGATGATGCCGGCCGGGCCCTGGACCTCGGCCTCGACGAAGACCGTCTGCTCCGACGAGGCGACCGTCGCGCCCCGTCGGTCGTTGGTGAGGGTCTTCTTCGCGGGCGGGATCGTCACGGGGAAGTCGGAGCGGAACTTCGCGCCGGTGGGCGAGACGAACTCGGTGCCCGCCGGGAGCGAGCGCGGGGCGTTCGGATCCTCGTTCTTCACGGTCATGCTGCCCGC
>JAVXWR010000504.1:0-8574 GCA_032230725.1 Actinomycetota bacterium | reverse complement strand
CTGGCCCCCACCCACGCCCCCACCCACCCCCCCACGACCCCCCCACCAAGCCCCCCCACGCCCCCCGAGCAGGCAGGACGGACCGCCGACCCCGCCCGGGACGCGTGTCGGAGCGCCCGCGGACGCGCCGGATCGGGGATCGTCCCCCCGAGCCCCCCACCTGGCCCCACCTGCACTGACCTGCGGGAACTCCACCGAACGGGGCACACTCGCCGAGGCCTGAGGTTGTGGGTGGAGCGTTGTGGGGTATTGTGGTGGGCAGTGGGGCGCAGGGGGCCTCATCGAGGGGGTGGAGCCGTGTTTCTCGGCACCCACACCCCGCGGCTCGACGACAAGGGCAGGTTGACGCTGCCCGCCAGGTTCCGCGACGACCTCGCAGGGGGGCTGATGATCACGAAGGGGCAGGACCACTGCCTGTACGTGTTCCCCCGTGACGAGTTCGAGCAGATGGCCCGCAAGGTGGCCGAGGCGCCGTTCACCGACGAGCGGGTGCGCGCGTACCAGCGCTACCTGTTCGCCGGCACCGACGAGCAGCGCCCCGACTCCCAGGGGCGCATCCCGATCGCCGCGGAACTGCGTCGCTACGCCGGCCTGGAGCGGGACTGCACGGTGATCGGCGCCGTGAGCCGTCTCGAGATCTGGGACTCGGCGTCGTGGCAGCGCTACCAGGACGAGCACGAGGACAGCTACTCGCAGGCCCAGCAGGAGGTACTCCCCGGGGTCTTCTAGGCCCCCGAGCAACGAGGAGAGCCCACCGACGACGCGGGTGCCGTGAGGCCCCGGTCCGCAGGGTGACGGCCCTGGCGCCCCTTCCCCGGTGCCAGGTCCGCCCGCCCTGCGGACCGGGACGTGACGGCATCCGTGCGTTCGGGCCCGGGTGCGGCCGGACGGTCGCGCACCGAAGGACAGGCGGTCGCGGCGACCGGGCGCAGAGCGGGGGAGGCGACGATGGGCCCGGAGCCACCGGACGGGGACGCTGACGCCCTCGAGATCACCCACATGCGTACCAGCGCCGACGACACGCCGCGCCACACCGGGCAACGCCACCTCCCCGTCCTGCTCGCCCGCGTCCTCGAGCTGCTCGCCCCGGCGCTCGAGGCACCGGACGCCGTCGTCGTCGACGCCACCCTCGGGCTCGGCGGGCACGCCGAGGCGCTGCTCGCCCGTCACGAGCGCCTCACCCTGGTCGGCCTCGACCGCGACCCCGAGGCGCTGCGCCTGGCCACCGAGCGGCTCGCGCCCCACGCCGGGCGGATCCACCTGGTGCGCGCGGTGTTCGACGAGATCGCCGACGTCCTGGACGACCTCGGCCTGCGCCGGGTGCAGGGGGTGCTCTTCGACCTCGGGGTCTCCTCGCTGCAGCTCGACGAGGACGAGCGCGGCTTCTCCTACGCCCGCGACGCCCCCCTCGACATGCGCATGGACCCGACGACGGGTCCCAGCGCGGCCGACGTCCTGAACACCTACGCGCCCGGCGAGCTCGTCCGGGTGCTCCGTGACCACGGGGAGGAGCGACAGGCCAAGCGGATCGTCGAGGCCGTCGTGCGTGCCCGGCGACGGGCTCCGCTGCGCACCAGCGCGGAGCTCGTCGCCCTCCTCGAGCAGGCCCTGCCCGCCGCCGCCCGCCGCACCGGCGGGAACCCCGCCAAGCGGACCTTCCAGGCGTTGCGCATCGAGGTCAACGGCGAGCTCGACGCCATCGCCGGCGCGATCCCCGACGCCGTCGACGCCCTCGCCCTCGGCGGACGGATCGTCGTCATGAGCTACCAGTCGCTCGAGGACCGGATCGTCAAGCGGGTGCTCGGGGCGCGCTCGCGGACGACGGCGCCGCCGGACATGCCGGTGCTGCGCCCCGAGGACGAGCCCGAGCTCGCGCTGCTCACCCGCGGCGCGGAGAAGGCAGACGAGTCCGAGGTCGCCGCGAACCCGCGCGCGGCCTCGGTGCGGCTGCGTGCCGCGGAACGCGTCCGGGAGGCGGCATGAGCTCCAGCACGCTCGAGCGCACGACGAGCACCGGGACGGCGCGTCCGTCGCGGGTCCCGACGACGGGTCGCGCGACCAGCACGACGAAGGCGGGCGCACGCAGCCGGGCCGAGGTTGCGGCGCGGGGCCGGACGCGTGCCGAGCGGGCCGCCGAGCGGGCCGCGACCCGGGCCGCCGCCACCGAGGCCTCGGGGGGCACCGCCCCGTTCGTGCTGCTGATCATGGTGCTGCTGACGTCCGGCCTCGTCGCGACGCTGTGGCTCTCGACGGCGGCCGCCGCGGACTCCTACCGCCTCGACGCCGCCCGGCAGGCCACCCGGGACCGCACCGAGGAGGTGGAGCGCCTGCACCGCGACGTCGCCGCGATGCAGTCCGCCCCGGCCCTCGCGGCCGCCGCCCAGCGCATCGGCATGGTGCCCGCCGGCGTGCCCGCGGTGATCCTCGTGCACCCCGACGGCACCTCGCAGGTGGTCGGCACCCCGGCGAAGGCCCGGGCCGGCTCGCCGCCGCCCCCGCCGGCCGTCCCCGCGAACCCCGCCACCCCGGCGAGCCCCGCCGCGCCCGGCGCCCAGGGCACGGCGCCCGACCCCGAGGCGCTCGCCAACGACCCGCGCTCCGGGGTCCAGGCCGCGACCGGCGGCGCGCCCGCTCCCGCGCCCGCCGGCGCGGGGACGAGCAGCGCCGCCGTCCCGGCAGCCACGCCCGGCGGCCGATGATGGCGCGGCTGCCCGCGACCCTCACCCGCCCGCCGTCGCGCCAGGCCGGGCGCGGCGACCGGTGGGGTCCCGGTGCCCCCGGATCCCGCCGTCCCGCGCCCCCGCCCGGGCGCGGTGGCGGGCCGCCCCGCCGCCCCGGCCCGCCGTCGGGACCCCCGCCGCGCGCCCGCCGCGCCCTCACGCCGCCCGACCCGCGCCGCCGGCTGCGGACCGGCCGGCTGCTGCTCGTCGTCCTGCTGCTCGTCGCGGCGGGCAAGCTCGTCGAGGTCCAGGCCATCGACGCGGGCTCGCTGGCCGCCGACGCCGCCAAGCAGCGCATGACCCGGCTCGTCGTCCCCGCCGAGCGGGGCGCGATCCTCGACCGCAACGGCACCCCGCTGGCGTTCTCGGTCGAGGCGAAGGCCCTCGTCGCGAACCCGCGCCGCATCGCCGCGGACTGGTCGAAGCCCGAGGTCCGCGCCGTGCCCGGCACGCCGACCCCGGACCAGCGCAAGGCCCAGATCGCCCAGGGGATGGCCGCGATCCTGCACGCCGACCCGCTCGCCCTCTTCCAGGAGCTCACGAGCGACCGGGCCTACGTCGTGCTCGCCCCGCTGGTCGACCCGACGGCGGCACGCACCATCACCACGGAGTTCCCGGAGATCGCCTCGGAGGACCGCGAGTCGCGCCAGTACCCCGCCGGCGACGTCGGCGGCTCGGTCGTCGGCAGCGCCTCGTGGAGCCTGGACAAGGGCCGGGTCCGCGGCAACGTGGGCCTCGAGAGCGCCCAGGACGCCACCCTGGCCGGCTCCGACGGGTACCGGATCGTCGACACCGCCGAGGGCAGCGACGCGGTCATCCCCGGCAGCACCCGTGCCGAGCAGCCCGCGCAGGCCGGCCGCGACGTCGTGCTGACCCTCGACTCGGACCTGCAGTACACCGTGCAGGACAAGCTCTCGGCCTACGTGGCGCGGACCGGCGCGAAGGACGGCAGCGCGGTCGTCCTCGACGCGAAGACCGGGCAGGTCCTCTCGTTGGCCAACGCCACCGCGGGCGGGGCGCCCGCGCCCGGCGACGCCGCGGTGACCACCCCCTTCGAGCCCGGCTCGGTGAACAAGGTGGTGACCTTCGCCGGGGCCCTGGAGGCCGGCCTGATCAAGCCCGACGACGTCCTGACGGTGCCCGGGAACATCAAGGTCGCGGACCGCACGATCAACGACGCCTGGGTGCACGGCCCGGTGCCGATGACGATGAACGGGATCCTCGGCAAGTCCTCCAACGTCGGGACGCTGATGACCGCGCAGCGCCTCGGGCCGGACCGGTTCGCCCAGATGCTCTCGAACCTCGGCGTCGGGACCCGGACCGGTGTGGAGCTGCCCGGCGAGAGCTCCGGGTCGGTGCCGCCGCGCGCGGACTGGTCGGGGTCGACGTTCGGCAACCTGCCCATCGGCCAGGGCCTGTCGATGACGACGCTGCAGATGGCCAGCATCTACCAGGCGGTCGCCAACGGCGGGGTGCGCGTCCCGCCGCGGGTGATCTCGGCGACCGTCGGGCCGGACGGGGTCCGCACGCCCACCCCGGCGCCGGCCGGTGTGCGCGCGATGTCCCCGCAGACCGCGCAGACGCTGCGCCAGATGCTGCAGTCGGTGACCCAGGAGGCGAAGAGCCCGAACCAGGGCACGGGCGCCAAGGCCGCCATGGACGGCTACCCCGTGGCGGGCAAGACCGGGACGGCCCAGCAGGTCGACCCGAACTGCGGGTGCTACGCCAAGTCGACCTACTGGATCACCTTCGCCGGCATGTTCCCGGCCGACGACCCGCGCTACGTCGTCGCCCTCATGCTCGACGCCCCGCCTGGCGGGGACTCGGCCGCGCCGCTGTTCCACGACATCGGGACCTACCTCGCGGCGCACGGGAACGTGCCGGTCTCCACCGCCCCGCCGCGGGTCGTACCGCTGCAGCTCCCGTAGGTGCAGGGAGGCCACCTGCAAGCCGTCCGGGGCCCCGACGCACACTGGGCGTCGTGACGGCGAGCGAGGTGTCGGTCGGTGTCGACGAGCGGGCCCGGCGGCGTGAGGTGCTCGACGCCGCCTACCGCTGGGTGCTCGCCCACGGGCTGGCCGACGTGTCCCTGCACCCGCTGGCCGCGGCGATCGGCACCAGCCCCGCGGTGCTGCTCGCCCAGTTCGGGAGCATGGAGGGCCTGGTGCGGGCGCTGCTGGGCCGGTCGCGCGCCGACCAGCTCCGGGTGCTCGAGGACCTGCCCGACGACGCCGGGCTCGCGGCGGTCGCGGACGGGGTGTGGCGCTGGCTCTCGGCCCCGGAGCACCGTCCGCTGCTGCGGCTGTGGCTGGAGGCCTACACCCGCTCGGTGACCGGCGAGCCGGGCCCGTGGGAGGGCTTCGCGCTCGACACCGTGACCGACTGGGACCTCCTGCTCGCCGCCCACCAGCCCTCGTCGGTGGGCAGCACCCCGGAGGGGGCCGCGGAGCGTGCGCTGGTGCTCGCGGTGCTGCGCGGAGCCCTGCTCGACCTGCTCGCGACCGGCGACACCCGGCGCACCGGAGCCGCCGTCGCGACCCACCTGCGGGCCCTCTCCGGGCCGCCCCGCGCCGTGGAGGGCGCGGGCGGGACCCGCCGGGACGGTGAGTAGCCTTCGGCGCGTGCCCGCGCCCAGCCGGACCGTCGTGGAGCCCGCGGATCGCTCGGTCGACACCGTCCCGTCGGGCCCGGACGTGATCCGTCCGCGCCACGTCGCCCCGGCCTCGCTGACGGCGCTCGCCGAGCGCATCGCGGGGGCCACGGGGACCGCGCCGGACCTGCACGGGGACGCCTCGACCACGGTCACCGGCGCCTGCCTGCGCGCCCACGAGGTGGCGCCCGGCGAGCTCTTCGCCGCCCTCGGAGGGGCGCGCGCCCACGGGGCCGACTTCGCCGCGCAGGCCCTCGAGCGCGGGGCGGTCGCCGTGCTGACCGATCCCGAGGGCGCCGCGCGGCCCGCCGTCGCCGGAGCCGGGGTGCCGGTCCTGGTGCACCCGCGCCCGCGGGAGGCGCTCGGCCCGGCGTCGTCGGTGATCTTCGGCGACCCGTCGCGCCGGCTCGCCCTGCTCGGCGTCACCGGCACGAGCGGCAAGACGACCACGGTCTACCTGCTCGAGGCGGCGCTGGCCGCGGCGGGCGCGACGACCGGGCTGATCGGGACCGTCGAGACCAGGATGCGCGGGCGCCACGTGCCGAGCGCCTTCACCACCCCGGAGGCCCCGGACCTGCAGGCCCTGCTCGCCGCCATGGTCGAGGAGGGCGTCACCCACGCGGCGATGGAGGTCTCGAGCCACGCGCTCGCCCAGGGCCGGGTCGACGGCAGCGCCTACGCCGTCGGGGCCTTCACCAACCTGTCCGCCGAGCACCTGGACTTCCACCCGACGATGGAGGACTACTTCGCCGCCAAGCGGCGCCTCTTCGCGGACGGCAGGGCGCGGGCCTCGGTGGTCTGCGTCGACGACGCCTGGGGCGCGCGCCTGGCCGCCGACCTCGACGCCGTGACCGTCAGCGCCACCGGTCCCGACGCCGACTGGACCGCAACCGACGTCGTGGCCCGCGCGGACGGCTCGCAGACGTTCCGCGCGCTCGGCCCGGACGGGGCCGACCTGCCGGTGACGCTGCGCCTGCCGGGCGGGTTCAACGTCGCCAACGCCCTCGTCGCGCTCGCGTGCGGGCACGCCGCGGGGCTCGACCCGGCGCGGCTCGCGCCCGGGCTCGCGCAGGTCACGGTGCCCGGGCGGATGCAGCGCGTCGACGCGGGCCAGCCCTTCCTCGCCGTCGTCGACTACGCGCACAAGCCGGCGGCGGTGCAGGCGCTGCTCACGACGCTGCGGGCGCAGGTCGCCCGGGCCGACGGGCACGGCCGCGTCCTCACCGTCCTCGGGTGCGGCGGGGACCGCGACCGCGAGAAGCGGCCCGTCATGGGCGCGCTCGCCGCGGACCTCTCCGACCTGGTCTGGATCACCGACGACAATCCGCGCACCGAGGAGCCGGCGGCGATCCGTGCGGCGATGCTGGACGGCGCGCGGAGCTCGTCGGCGGCCCGTGCGATCGTGGCCGAGGAGGGTGACCGGCGGGCCGCCATCCGGGCCGCCGTGGCCGCCGCGGAACCGGGCGACGTCGTCGTCGTCGCGGGCAAGGGCCACGAGCCCGGGCAGAAGGTCGGTGCCGACACACTGCCCTTCTCCGACGTCGAGGAACTCACGGCCGCCCTGCACGACCGCGCCCTGCGAGAGGACCCTGCGTGATCGACCAGACCCTCGCCGAGCTCGCGCACCTCGTCGGCGGTGCGCTGCACCGGGCGACCGGGGATGAGCGGATCACCGGCACGGTCGAGTTCGACAGCCGTGCGGTCGGCCCCGGCGGGCTCTTCGTGGCCCTGCCCGGCGAGCGCGCGGACGGCCACGCCTTCGCGCGCACCGCGCTGGACGCCGGCGCGGCCGGAGTGCTGGCGGCCCGCGAGGTGGACGGGCCCGCCGTCGTCGTGCCCGTCGGCGCGACCCCCGAGGGGGCCGGCGGCTCCTACGTCCTCGCCGCGGACCGCGACGGCTCGGGCGCGGCGGTGCTGGCCGCGCTGCAGACCCTCGCCCGCCACGTCGTGGACACGCTGGTCGCGCGGACGGGCCTGTCCGTCGTCGGCATCACCGGCTCGTCGGGCAAGACCTCGACGAAGGACCTGGTCGCGGCCCTGCTCGAGCGCGACGGGCCCACCGTCGCCCCGCCGGGCAGCTTCAACAACGAGCTCGGCCACCCGTGGACGGTGCTGCGCGCGGACGCGGGCACCCGCCACCTGGTCTGCGAGCTCTCCGCCCGCGGACCCGGGCACATCGCCGCGCTCTGCCGGGTGGCGCCGCCGCGGGTCGGGGCGGTACTGAACGTCGGGTCGGCCCACCTCGGGGAGTTCGGCTCCCGTGAGGCGATCGCCGCCGCCAAGGGCGAGCTCGTCGAGGCGCTGCCGTCGGCGGACCGGGGCGGGGTCGCCGTCCTCGGCGCCGACGACCCGGTGGTGGCCGCGATGGCCGACCGGACCGCGGCCCGCGTCGTGCACGCCGGACGGTCGCCGCGAGCCCACGTCCAGGCCGTCGACGAGGCCCTCGGCGACGACGGGCGCGCCCGCTTCCGCCTGGTCACCGCACGCGGCGAGGCCGGCGTGGCGCTGCGGCTGCGCGGCGCCCACCAGGTCGACAACGCGCTCGTCGCGGCCGCGATCGCGCTCGAGACCACCGGCCTGTCGGTCGCGGCGGTCGCCGAGGCGCTCGGGGAGGCCGAACCGCGCAGCCGCTGGCGGATGGAGGTCGGCGAGCGCGCGGACGGCCTGACCGTCCTCAACGACGCCTACAACGCGAACCCGGAGTCGATGCGCGCCGCGCTGACCACCCTGGCCGCCATGGCGCCGGGCGAGGGCGGGCACCGCACCGCCGTCCTTGGCGAGATGGCCGAACTGGGTCCCGACGCCGAGGCGGCGCACGCCGAGCTGGGCCGGCTCGCTGCGCGCACCGGCCTGCACCGGCTCGTCGTCGTCGGCGAGGCCGCCCGCGGGATGCACGATGCGGCCCGCGACGCCGGGCTCGCCTCCGACCTGGTGCCCGACGCCGCGGCCGCGCTCGAGGCGGTCCACGCCGGCCCGGGCGACGTCGTGCTGGTCAAGGCCAGCCGCTCGGCCGGGCTGGAGACCGTGGCGCAGGCCCTGCTGGCCGGGACCGGGACGGGGGGCCCGCGGTGAAGGGTGTGCTCGTCGCGGCCGGGATCGCGCTCGCGGTGTCGATCCTGCTCACGCCGTACGTCATCCGGCTGTTCATCCGGCAGGGCTTCGGGCAGGAGATCCGCGAGGAGGGCCCGCAGAGCCACCAGGGCA
>JAVXWR010000168.1:0-11505 GCA_032230725.1 Actinomycetota bacterium | reverse complement strand
CCGCGGTCGCCACGTCGTCGGCGACGTCGTAGCCGTCGGCGCGCGCCTTCTCGACGGTCGTCGTCGAGGCCGACGCGCCCCACGCCTCCCGCCCGGCGTCCGTCGCGGCGCGCAGCACCGAGCCGCCGATCAGCCCGAGCCCGAGCACGCAGACGGGTCGCTGCAGCGCGGCGGCCAGGACGGCGCCGCTGTCCACCTCCGGAGTCCCCACGACGCCGGAGCGTAGGACGACACGGACGGGTGACCATCATTCGCCCGGGTGCGCGCCCGCAGGCGGCCACGAGGGTCAGGACGCGCGCAGCGACTCCAGTGCGTAGCCGGCGTAGAGCGCGACCCCCGCCACCATCGCCTCCTCGTCGAACACCACGCGGTTGGAGTGGTTCGGCGGCGAGTCGGACGGGTCGGTGCCCCGCGGGCAGGCGCCGAGGAACGCGAGTGCGCCGGGCACGCGGGCGAGCACGTAGGAGAAGTCCTCGGAGCCCATGATCGGGTCGGGCATCGGCTCGACGAACTGCGAGCCGAGCACCGAGCGCCCGACGTCGGCGACCCGCTCGGCCACGGCCGCGTCGTTCACCGTCACCGGGTAGCCGTGGTCGATCTCCACGGTCGCCGTGCAGCCGTAGGCGTCGGCGAGGCCGAGACACACCCGCCGCAGCTCGGTGAGCAGCGTCTCGCGGGTGTCCTCGGAGAGCGTCCGCACGGTGCCCTCGAGCACCGCGGTCTCCGGGATGACGTTGGTGGTGGTACCGGCGGTCAGGTGGGCGATGGTGAGCACCGCGGGCTCGAACGCGCTCACCCGCCGGCTCGTCATCGTGTGCAGCGCGCCGACCATCGCCGCCGCGGCCGGCACCGGGTCGAGCGCGTCGTGCGGGGCGGAGGCGTGCCCGCCCGCGCCGTGGACGGTCACCGTGAAGTCGTCGGACGAGGCCATGATCGAGTCCGCGCGGGTCTGCAGCGTGCCGGAGGCCAGGCGCGAGGTGACGTGCAGCGCCATCGCCGACGTCGGGCGGCTGCCGCCGGCCTCGAGGAGGCCCTCCTCGAGCATCGCGAGCGCACCGTGCCTGCTCTCCTCCCCGGGCTGGAACATGAACACCACGGTCCCGGCGAGGCGCTCCCGGCGCTGGGCGAGCAGACGCGCGGCCGAGGCGAGCATCGCGGTGTGCAGGTCGTGCCCGCAGGCGTGCATCGCGCCCTCGACCCGGGAGGCGTACTCCAGTCCGCTCTCCTCGCGCAGCGGCAGCGCGTCCATGTCCGCGCGCAGCAGCACGGACGGCCCCGGACGGTTGCCGGTGAGGGTCGCGACGACGGAGCTCGCGGCGCGTCCCGTGGTCAGCGTGAGCGGCAGGTCGCGCAGGGCGGCGAGCACCGCGGCCTGCGTGCTCGGCAGCTCCAGCCCGAGCTCGGGGTAGCGGTGCAGGGTGCGGCGCAGGGCGATGGTGTCCGGCTGCAGGGCCCGGGCCTCGGCCACCAGAGCGCGCTCCGGGG
Source organism: Actinomycetota bacterium (assembly GCA_032230725.1). Taxonomy (GTDB): domain Bacteria; phylum Actinomycetota; class Actinomycetes; order Mycobacteriales; family Pseudonocardiaceae; genus Actinomycetospora. Next base: position 10,020 of record JAVXWR010000168.1, on the reverse strand, counting down.
CGCGGTGCGCCGCACGGCGCCGACCCCCGGCCGAGCGGCCCGCGCGGGTCTCCGAGGACGTGCTCACGCCCCGATCCTGCACCCCCGGCCTCCGGGGGGCGACCGCCCGGCGCGCGGAAGGTGTCGATTCGGGGGGTGCGTCGCCAACTCCCTTTCCGAGGTGGGCGGGCGCACCTACCGTGGTGACCATGGCTGGTCAGGGCGCGCAGGCCGCGCCGCGTGGTGGGTCCAAGGGTGGGCCCGGCACCGTCGTGCCGCTCGACGGCTGGGCGGTCGCGGTCACGCGTGAGGAGGGGCGCTGGCGCGCGGTCTCGATGGACCGCGGCGCGCTCGCCGACCTCGACTCGGCCATCACCGCGCTGCGGGCCCTGCGCTCCACCGGTGCGGTGCTCGGTCTGCTCGACGTCGACGACGAGTTCTTCGTGCTCGTCCGCCCCGTCCCCGGGGGTGTCTCGCTCCTGCTCTCCGACGCCGTCGCCGCCCTGGACTACGACGTCGCGGCCGACGTCCTGGACCTGCTGCGCCTCGACGTGCCCGACGAGGACGAGGTCGACGACGACCCGTGGCCCGAGGGAGACCTCGGCATGCTCGCGGACCTCGGTGTGCCGGCCGACGAGCTCGCCGTCCTCGTCGACGAGATCGACCTGTACCCGGACGAGCAGCTCACCGCGATCGCCCGTCGCTGCGGGTTCGCGGACGAGCTCGCGAAGGTCGTGGAGACCGCGCCTGCGTCCTGAGGACCTGATCGGCCGGGCGCTCGAGGTCGCGGCCGGGTGCCATCCCGACGACGTGCCGGTGGGCGCGGTCGTCGTCGACGCGGCCGGGCGGGAGCTGGCGAGCGCCACCAACGCCCGCGAGGCGACCGGTGACCCCACCGCGCACGCCGAGATCCTCGCGCTGCGGGCGGCCGCCGGGGCGCACGGCGATGGCTGGCGGCTGACCGGCGCCACCCTCGCCGTCACGCTCGAGCCCTGCACGATGTGCGCGGGCGCGGCGGTGCTCGCGCGGGTCGACCGGATCGTGTTCGGGGCGTGGGAGCCGCGCACCGGAGCCGTCGGTTCGCTGTGGGACGTGGTCCGCGACCGGCGCCTCACCCACCGCCCGGAAGTGCTCGGCGGGGTCCGCGAACCCGAGTGCGCCGACCTGCTCCTGGAGTGGTTCCGGAGCGGCCGGGGGGGTGGCGGCGACGAGGTCGGGCCCTGAGTAAAGTTGTCCCCGGTAGCGTGTCCGAGCGGCCAAAGGAGCACGCCTCGAAAGCGTGTGTGGGTTCTGCCCACCGTGGGTTCGAATCCCACCGCTACCGCCACGCCGGTCATCTCCTCGCGGGTGGCCGGCGTTCGTGCGTCCGGGGCCGCCCCGGAGTGAGCGAAGGGCACCTTCAGTCGAATAGATCGCCGAGGGGCGCCCCTCGCCGGAACGCCGCGGCCCGCCCCGGAACGAGCGAAGGGCACCTTCGCTCGACTAGATCGGCCGACGGTGCCCCTCGCTCAGAACAGCCGCGGTCTACGAGTTGGACGCCGTCCGGGTGAAGTCCGCCGGGATGAGCAGGTCCTCCGGGGCGAGCTCCTGGACGGAGGACTTGCCCAGCCCCATCAGCCCGGAGTCCACGCCCGCCCGCAGGATGTCCAGGACGTTGCCGACGCCCTCCTCGCCCGCGGCGGCGAGCCCCCACAGGTAGGCGCGCCCGATCGCCACGGCCTTCGCGCCCAGGGCCAGCGCCTTGACCACGTCGGAGCCGCGCCGCACGCCGCCGTCCATGATCACCTCGACCTCGCGCCCGACCGCCTCGACGATCCCGGGCAGCAGCCGGATCGGGGCCGGGGTGGAGTCCAGGTTGTTGCCGCCGTGGTTGGAGACCTGGATCGCGGTGGCGCCGGCGTCGACGGCGCGCTTGGCGTCGTCGACCCGCGTGATGCCCTTGACGCAGAACGGCGAGTCCGAGCCCCACTGCTCGCGCAGCCAGGCGACGTCGGCCCACGTGGCCGGCGGGGTGTACATCCACTGGCCGTAGGCCCCGAAGAAGGTCGGCGGCTCGCTGCCGTCGACGGGGATGTTGGGCACCGTGAGGTCGGGGATCTTGCCGCTGCGCAGGAACTCGATGCCCCACCGCGGCCGGGAGACACCCTCGGGGATGTACTTGAGGATCGTCTTCCAGTCCATCTTCTCCGGGATGGAGGGGCTGCCCCAGTCCCGTCCGTGCGAGAACGACCAGTCGAGGGTGACGATGAGGCCCTTGGCCCCGGCCCGCTTGGCGCGCTCCGCGCGGGCGGCGAGGGTCTCGCGGTCACCCACCCAGTACATCTGGAAGAAGGTCTTGTCGTTGGCCGCGCAGACGTCCTCGATCGAGCGGCTCGCGAACGACGACAGGCCCATCGCCGTGCCGCGCGAGGCCGCGGCGCGGGCGACCGCCACCTCGCCCTCGGGGTTGACCGCCTGCACGCCGGTCGGCGAGATCATGACGGGCATGGAGATCTCCTGGCCCATGATCGTCGTCGCCAGGGAGCGCTCGTTCGGCAAATCCGCCACGTGCGGGGCGAAGCCCAGCTCACGGAAGGCGCCGGTGTTGTCGTCGAGGGTCACCCCGGCCTCGCTGCCGGCCACCAGCGCGCCGTAGACCGACTTGGGGAGCCGCTTGCGTGCGCGCCGCTGCGCCTCCGCCACCGACTCGAACCACTGTCCTGCCATGGGTGGCCTCGCCCCTTCCTCGTCCGGATGCACCGGGCCGTCCGGTCCGCCGCGCGCCGAGAACGCGCACGGTGACCCAGCTCTCACTGCACAGTAATGGCCCGGCCCACCCCCGTCCCCGCGTGAGCGGGCGGCCCCGTCCCCTCCGGCCGGAGGGGACCGGGCCGCCCGGGTGAGGTGAACCGCCCCGGCCCGGACGGCGAAGGCCCCCACGTCTCGGACGCCACGTCGCGGCCGGGAGAGGAGACCCCCACCATGACCCCCCGCTCCATCCCGGCGACCGCCCGGGCGCGGACCGCCCCCGCCGTCCCGGACGACGGCGAACGGCCGTCGCACGGGGCGGGCCCGGACGCGGACGTCACCGACGCCGAGCTCGTCGCCCGGCTCTCCGGCCGCGACACCTCGGCCCTCGACGTCCTCTATGCACGCCACGGCCGCGCCTCCTTCTCCCTCGCCCGCCGGATCTGCGCCGACGAGAGCCTCGCCGAGGACGTCGTCCAGGAGGTGTTCCTCGTGCTGTGGCGTGACCCGGGTCGCTTCGACCGCACCCGCGGCACCGTCGTGAGCTGGCTGCTGACCCTGGTGCACCACAAGGCCGTCGACGCGGTCCGGCGCGAGGCCACCCGCCGCCGCCACCACGTCCCCACCGAGGAGCCCGACGACGCCGGGTCCGCGGTCCAGCCCTCGGCCGACCGCGCCGCGCTCGGATCGGTCATCGCCGAGCACGTCCGGGCCGCGCTGCATCACCTGCCCACCGAACAGCGCCAGGCCCTCGGCCTCGCCTACTACGGCGGGTACACCCAGCGCGAGGTCGCGTCGATCACCGGCGTCCCGATCGGCACGGTGAAGTCGCGCATGTTCACCGGCGTCGCGAAACTGCGGGTGCTGCTCGCCCCGGTCCTGGGTACCTCGGGCCTCGAGCTGCTGGGGGACACGTGGTGAGCGCGGGACACGGACACGGTGACGGCCCGGCGGGCGCGGAGCTGGCCGCCGACGTCGTCGGGCGCGCCCTGCACGCCCTCGAGCCCGACGAGGAGAGCCGCGTCGCCGAGCACCTGCGCGAGTGTGCGGTCTGCCGCGCGCTGCTCACCGAGACCCACGAGACGATGGCCGCGCTGGCGCACGCGCTCCCGCCGCAGGAGCCGCCCGCCACGCTGCGCACGCGGATCCTCGAGGCCGCGGCCGCCGAGCCGGACCTGCCGGCGCCCCCGCGCGAGCCTGAGGAGACGCGCGCGCCGACCCGCGAGCTGCCGCCCGCCCCGCCCGACGACGAGGCCGCCGGGCCGCGGACGGCCCCCACCCCCGCGGCGCCCCGGCGGCGCACGGCCGCCGTCCTGGTCCTGGCCGCGGTGATCGCGGGCATCGTGGTGTTCGCCGCGCGCGGCGCCATCGCCCCCGGTCCGGGCGATCCCCGCGCCGTGGTCGCGCAACGGGCCGAGCAGGTCGTCGCGAGCGCGGAGGCCCGCAACCCGTCCGTGCGCTCCGCCTCGCTCGTCCAGCCGGGCAGCGGGACCGTCGCCGCGGTCGTCCTCGACGACGCGTCCGGCCCCCGCGTGGTCCCGCTGGCGATGCCGGCGATCGGTACCGGGCGCACCTTCGTGCTCTGGCGCGTGGCGGGCAGCGCGGTGACCCCGGTCGGGGCCATGGACCCGGCCGGGTCCTTCACGCCGATGTCCGCGGCCCCGGGCAGCACGACCGCGGCGCCCGCGCCGACGCGGCTCGCCTACGCCCTGTCGGTCGAGGCCGCCGGGTCCGTGCCGACCCGCCCGTCCGCGGTGGTCGCGAGCGGTCCGCTGGTCTGACCGGGCGAGGGGCACCGTCCGGGACGGGCGGACGACCGGCGGACGCCGCTCGTCCGGCGGGCGTCGGTCGGCCGTGCGGTGATGATGCACGCTCCCGGCATGGCGGGTGGGCCGCTCGTCGCGTCGTGGAGGTGTCCGGCCGCAGCACCGCCGTGGCGCGCCCCGCAGCTCACTGACCTTGTCGGGGGGTCTGGCTACCGTGGTGGGCGTCGGGTGAGGCGCGGCGGATCCGCCGCGGCACCCGGTGCGCGCCGGACCGGGCGGGCGCAGGGCCGAGGAGTCAGGGAGGCGCGATGTCCACCGCACCCCTGTCCGCCCGCGGCTCGACGACGCCGGCCGTCGGGGAACCGGGTCTCGGCACCCGTCCGATGCTGGCCTCCCCCGGTGACCTCCCTCGCGGCGCGGGCTGGGCTTTCGAGTTCCTGTGGACGGGGCTGCGCTGCCTCGCGCAGGTCCGTGACGGCGAGCTGCGCCTCGTCGACGCCGACGGGCACGACGTGACGGCCGGGTTCCCGGAGCTCGGTGTGCCGGCGACCCCGGGCCTGGTGCTCGACGGCGTGGTGGTCGCGCTCGACGGGGTCGGGCGTCCGAGCACCACGCGGCTGCGCCGGCGCCGACGCGTCCGGGCGCCCTCGCGGGCCCTGGTCGACGGCATCCCGGTGTCCTTCTACGTGTTCGACGTGCTCGAGGTCGACGGGCGCTCCACCGCCCGCCTGCCCTACCGGGCGCGCCGCGAACTGCTCGCCGAGATCGACCTGGCGGGCGGACGGGTCGTGGTGCCGCCGTGGTTCACCGGGGTCGACGCCGAGCAAGTGGTGCGTACCGCGCGGCACTACGGCCTCGGCGGCGTCGTGGCCAAGCGCCTGGAGTCGACCTACCAGGGCGGCCGGCGCTCGCGCAGCTGGATCTCCGCGGTGGTCACCCGCCCCCAGGACGTCGTCGTCGGCGGGTGGCTGCCGCCGCGCAGCGGAGGGCCCGGCGTCGGGTCGCTGCTGCTCGGTGTGCCCAGCGACGGCGCGCTGCGCTACGTCGGCCGGGTCAGCACCGGGGTCACCGCCGGCGCCCGCCGGGAGGTCCTCGAAGCGGCTCACGACCTCACCCGGCCGGTGAGCCCGTTCGACGGGCCGCTGCCCGCCGACGTCGAGGACGCCGCCCACTGGCTCTCGCCGCGCCTGGTCGGGCGGGTGGAGCATCGGCACTGGACCGGGAACGGACTGCTCGGGCGGCCGGTGTGGCGCGGGCTGCGCGCCGGGACCCACCCGGCCACCGTCCAGGCCCCGGTGCTCGCGGCGCCGGTCGTCGCCACGGATCTCGCGCTCGACGAGTTGGAGGAGATCGACGTGCCGGAGGCCCGGTCCGCCGGGCAGCCGTCCGTCATGGCCGGGTCGGAGGGGACGACGGAGCTCGTGCGCTCGCGCGCCGCCGAGGGCCTGCCCCTCGGAGAGACGCCCCCGGAGGTCACGCTGCCCACCGCCGACGTCGAGGCCGCGCTGCGCTCGCGCTTCTCCGCACACTTCGTGCACAACGCGCTGACGGCGATCGCGGCCTATGTGCGGCTCGACCCGGGTCGGGCGCGGGAGCTGCTCACCGAGTTCGCCGACTTCACCCGCTACTCGTTCCGCGACGGCGAGTCCGGCACCACCGTCGCCGAGGAGCTGCGCAACGCCCGGCGCTACCTCACCCTCGAGCAGGCCCGGTTCGGGTCGCGGCTGCAGGTCGAGGTGACCGTCGCGCCCGAGGTCGAGCACGTGGTGCTGCCCCCGTTCGTCGTGTCCCCGCTGGTGGAGAACGCCGTCCGGCACGGCATCGAGCCGAAGCCCGAGGGCGGCACGGTGCGCGTCACCGCGGCCGGCGTCGGGACCGACTGCGTCGTCACGGTCTCTGACGACGGGGCCGGGATGGGCCCGGAGGCGTCCCGGGCGGCCTCGCAGGTCGACGCCCGTCACGGCGGGATCAGCGAGGTCACCCGCCGGCTGCACGCGACCTTCGGCAGCGCCTGCGACGTGCACGTGGACTCCCGCCCCGGCAGCGGCACCTCGGTGCGGGTGCGCGTCCCCGCCCGTCACCGCGATCAGTCCGAGCCCGGCCGTCTGCTCGTCAGCTGACCCACGCGTCCCCCGGCCCCGCCGCGACCGGGGGAGCGTGTCGCGCGATCAGTCGTCGGACTGCGTGCAGCTCCCCGACGGACCGTCGAGGATCCCCGAGAGCACCGGCACCTGCAGCCCGCACGCCTGGACGGGGAGCAGCGTCAGGTTGTTGAGGATGCCGACCGATCCGGCTCCCGCGCCGGCCTCCGAGTCCCGGTCATGGGTGCGGGGCTGGGCCGAGGCCATCGGCGCGACGGCGGTCAGGGCGGCCGCCGAGAGCGCGAGGGCGGCGACGGGGGTGACGGCGCGGCGGTCGAGCCGTCGCGGGGCGCGGTGCTTGGACACGGAGTTCCTCCCGAGGGATCAGACCGATCGAGGCGGCCGGCCGTCGCATCACGACTACGGCGTGCGGCCGATCGGAGGGTGCGCCTCACGGGACAGGTGGGGCTACTGGGACGGCGGATGACGCCCGGAAATGGTGGTTCGGCTCGCCGACGGCCGAGCGGTCCGGTACAAGGGCCGAACGGTCGCTCCAGTGCGACGAACGGGTGATCGGGCCCTAACTGATCGGGTCCGTCGGGTGACCACGAGGATGGGGGACGTGCGCCTGCTCGCCGTCGACTGGTCCGGGGACCGCCGCGGCGCCCGACGTCGCATCCGGGGCGCCGAGGCACGTCCCGGTCGGCTGCTCGACGTGCGCGGTGGGCTCGACCGCGAGGGCGTCGGGGCGCTCCTGGCGGAGCTGCGCGGCGGCCCGGACGCGGTCGTCGTCGGGTTGGACTTCTCGTTCGGTCTCGCCGGCTGGTTCGCCCGCGAGCACGGCTGCACCACGTTGCCGCAGGTGTGGGCGCTGGCCGCCGCCGACGGCGAGCGCTGGCTGCGCGAGTGCCCGCCGCCGTTCTGGGGGCGGCCCGGCACCCGCAAGCCCGCCGGCGACGCGGCTCGCCCGCTCCTCCGGCGCACCGAGCAGGACGCACGTGACCGGGGTCTGCGGCCGCTGTCGACCTTCCAGGTCGGCGGGGCGGGGGCCGTCGGGACCGGGTCGGTCCGCGGGATGGCGCTGCTCGGGGCGTGGCGGCGCGCCGGGATCGGGGTGTGGCCGCTCGACCCGGCGCCCGGCCCGGAGGGCGTGCTCGTCGTCGAGGTCTACCCGCGCGCGATGACGGGGCCGGTGGTGAAGTCCTCGGCGCCCGCGCGGGCCGCGCACGTCGCTGCCGACGCCCGGGTCCCGGACGCGCTGCGCGACGACGTGGCCGCCACCGAGGACGCGTTCGACGCCGCCCTCGCGGCACTGGGGATGGCCGAGCACGCCGCCGAGCTGGGGTCGTTGACCGCGCTCACCGATCCGACGTCGCTGGTGGAGGGCGCCATGTGGCTGCCGCCAGGTGAGTACTTGCGGCGGCGATAGCCACCACAAGTACTCACAGGGCGACAGCCACCTCGGCGAACGTCAGCCCCATCTGCTCGCCCGCCTCGGCGAGGACGCCCTGGACGGCGAGGGTGTCGTCGAGCGGCATGACCGTCGACTCGGTGCGCCCGGCCCGCAGGCAGGCGTTGACCTCGTCGATCTCGTGGGAGTAGCCCGCGCCGTGCGGGGGCAGCTCGATCGTCTCGCCCGGGTCGTCGGCGGACCGGTGCACCACGATCGTCGTGGGGTGGTGGAAGCGCGGCAGCACGTCGATCCACCCCGCCGTCCCGAAGATGCGTGCCTGTCCGGGCGAGGGACTGTGGAACGAGGCCTGCGCGGTCGCGAAGCGCCCGTCGTCCCAGCCCAGGAGCAGGGCGTTCTCGGCGTCGACCCCCGTCGTCTCCCGCGAGGCCACGGCATGGACGGCGGTCGGGGTGCCGCCGAGAACCATCTGCGCGAACGACACCGGGTAGACGGTCAGGTCGAGCAGCGCACCGCCACCGAGCTCGGGGGCGAAGAGCCGGTCGGTGGGGTCGACCTCGCGGACCGTACCGAGGTCGGCCTGCACGGAGCGGACCTCGCCGATCTCACCCGCCTCGTAGATTTCGCGTGCCCGTACGACCGCGGGCTGGAACCGCGTCCACATCGCCTCCATCGCGAAGACGCCGTGGCGGCGCGCGGTGTCGACCACGCGCCAGGCCCCGGCCAGCGTGGCCGTGAAGGTCTTCTCGACGAGCACCGCCTTGCCCGCCTCGAGGGCGGCGACGGCGAGGTCGGCGTGCTGCGGGTGGGGCGTCGCGATGTAGACGACGTCGACGGCGTCGTCATCGAGCAGTTCCCGGTAGGAGCTGTGCGCCCGGGTGGCCTTCGTGCCGTGCTCGCGCGCGAACGCCTCGGCCCGCTCCGCCGAGCGGGACCCGACGGCGGCCAGTTCGGTGCCCTTGCTCACGGCGAGGTCGCCGGCGAGGTTCGCCGCGATCCGTCCCGGCCCGGCGATACCCCAGCGGATCGTCTTCACGGCGCTCAGCCTGTCACGGAGGCCCTCACCGGCGGTGGGCGCGTCTCACAGCGACCCGCCGAGCAGGTCGACGTTCTTCGCGGTCCCGGAGACGACCAGCTTGCCGTCCTGGGCCCGCAGATCGGTGGCGGTGATGGAGAAGGGGAGCGACCCCGGGTCGACCCGCGCCGAGAACCCCGAGAGCCGCCCGCGCAGCGCGTTGGTCACCACGCTCGGCACCGACGCCGAGTCGCCGGAGTCCACCGCGATGTCGCGGGCCGAGAGCACGATCTGGCCCCCGGAGAGCTTGAAGGTCGCGATCACCGACGCGCGGACCTGCTGGCCGAGGACCGTCGTCGTCGAGGTCAGCGCGACCGCCTGCGAGGGGTCGACCCCGGAGAGGGCCTTCTGCGCCGCCGCCCCGGACGCCCGCCGCGCGTCCAGGCTCGCCTGGGTGACCGGCTCGACGGTGACGTCGGAGACGCGCAGTACCCGCGCGAGGTCGGCCGGGTCGACCTGGGCGCTCGCGGTCACCGTGCGCGCCGGGATCGAGCGGACGGTGCCGTCGACGAGCGACTGCGGCGGCAGGCTCACGTCGCCGAGGTCCGCGACGAGCGTGATGTCGCGCAGCTGGCGGTACGGGATGTGCTCGGCGGTCAGTGTCACCGAGCCGTAGTCGCCGGCGGCCGCCTGGGTCGCGAACGGGAAGCCGTGGATGGCGACGTCGGGCTTCGCGTCGAGCTTCAGCTGCGACTGCAGCTGCGTCGCCACCCGGTCCTCGGCGATCCACCGCGCCCCGAAATCGGCGCCCACGATCAGCACGACGAGCACGAGCAGCGTGATCAGGAATCCCCGCATCACGTCCATCCTCCGCCATGCCCCCGAGGCGGCCCGACCCGCCGTCGGGAACCGGGGGTGCTACCGGGCGAAGTGGCGGCTGATGACCAGGCGCTGGATCTGGTTGGTGCCCTCGAAGATCTGCATGATCTTGGCCTCGCGCATGTAGCGCTCGACCGGGAAGTCGCGGGTGTAGCCGTAGCC
>JAVXWR010000462.1:0-2932 GCA_032230725.1 Actinomycetota bacterium | reverse complement strand
CGAGGAGGTGCGTGGCGCCCGCCAGCACCTCGTGGGGGCCGGTGACGTCGAGCGGCTGCACGCCCGTGAACACCGGAATCAGGACCTCGTGCACGACTTCACAGTGCTGGTGGGCCGGAATGGCGTCAACGACGGGAAGCCCTCGTTTTCGGCCATCAGGCAGACTGGCTGGGTGGCTGCCGCGGACGTCGACTGGTCGGAACGGGCGGGCATCGCCGAACGGGCGGTCCTCCGTAGGCACCTGCGGCGCGTCGGCGGGGTCGTGCCCGGCACCCGGATCGGAAGGGTGCACTGGCCGCGCCGCATGCCATCGGCTCCGTTCCCCTGGCACTACTGGTGGCAGGCGCACCTGCTCGACTGCCTGCTCGACGCCCAGCTGCGGCGTCCCGAGCGGCAGAAGGCATCCGGGATCGCGGCGCTTGCCCATACGGTCCGGCTGCGCAACGCAGGTTCGTGGCTCAACCGCTACTACGACGACATCGCGTGGCTCGGCCTCGCCGTGCAGCGGGCGGGCACGCTCGCCGGCCGGTCGGGCCCGTCGGCGCTGACCGCCATCACCACGCGCCTGCACGAGGGCTGGACGGAGGGCGGCGGTGGCGGGCTCTGGTGGCGCCGCGAGGACGACTTCAAGAACGCCCCAGCGAACGGCCCGGCCGCCATCCTCCTCGCGCGCGACGGCCAGGTGGGCTTCGCCGCGGCGATCACGGACTGGGTGGCCGAGACGCTCGTGGACCCGGACTCAGGGCTGGTCCGCGACGGCGTGCGCATCGCGCCGGACGGGACGGTCCGGGCCGTCGAGCCGTACATCTACACCTACTGCCAGGGCGTGCACCTCGGCGCGTGTGTGGAGCTCGCCGCGCGCGACGGGCACCAGCGCTGGACGGACCGGGCGATCGCGCTCGTCGATGCCGTGATGCAGCGCCTCGCCGGACCCGACGGGGTGCTGCCCGGCTCGGGTGGCGGGGACGGCGGGCTTTTCGCCGGCATCACCGCCCGCTATCTCGCCGACGCCGCGCTGCGCGTGCCGGAGCTGGCCGCTCCGGCCTCACAGATCGTGTTCGCCAACGCGGACGCGGCATGGAAGGGCCGGGCCGAGATCGCCGGCGGGCCGGTCTTCTCGGCCGAGTGGCGCGACCCGGCACCGGAGCCCCGGGCGGGGCTGCCGGAGGCCGACCTGTCGGTGCAGCTCGGAGGCTGGATGCTGCTGGAGGCCGCGGCCCGGCTGCAGGGCGCGAACCCCCAGTCGTAGAGGACCCTCCTACCCGGCGTGCGCGCCCGGCGTCCGGCGTGCCCGGATGATCTCGACGATGATCGGCAGCACCGACAGCCCGACGATCAGGATGAGCATCAGCTCGATGTTGCTTCGCACGAACTGGAACTGGCCGAGCCAGAACCCGAGCAGTGTCACCCCTGCCGCCCACACCACCCCGCCGATGAGCGAGTACGTGAAGTAACGCTTGGGTTCCATTCTGCCCACGCCGGCCATCACCGTGATGAAGGTGCGGACGATCGGGACGAACCGTGCCATGACGATCGCGCGGTTGCCGTACTTGTCGCAGAAGCCCTGCGTCTTGACCACGTGCTCCGGCTTGAACAGCCGGGACTGCGGCTTGTCGAAGATGGCGGGCCCAGCCGTGCGCCCGATCCAGTAGCCGGCGATGTTGCCGGCGACGGCGGCCACCACAAGGATCAGGCAGACCAGCCAGAGCGGCGTGGAGATCGCGCCCTGCGCGACGAACAGACCGGCGGTGAACAACAGGGAGTCGCCGGGGAGGAAGAAGCCGAGCAGCAGCCCGCACTCCGCGAACACGATCAGGGCGAGCCCGACTAGCGCCCATGGACCGAGCCACGAGATGATCGCGTCGGGCTGGAGCCACTCGGGGCCGAGAGCGAGCGTCGTCACGGGCCGAGACGCTACCGGGCGGCGCGGGTCATCCGAGCGCGGGTAGCACTCCCGGCGCCAGTAGCGACAGCAGCGCGAGTGCGCTGCCGAGCACGGCCCCCCCGAGCAGAGCGATCAGTAGCGCCGTGCCGACGCTCGTGCCGGAACGCGGCGCCTGGCGGGGCAGGGGCCGGGAGGGGCCGGGGCCGGCCATCGGTGGGCTCGGCATCCCTGGGGCGCCCGCCGCACGCGCCCGCAGCGCCTCGGCGACCCGGCGCTCGGACTCGTCGCTGGTGCTCACAGGGACATCGTGCCGCACGCGGCGCTTACCCACCCCTCGGGCTGCGAACCCGGGTCAGGCGCGCGAACCCATCACCCGCGCGACGGCGTCCAACGCTCTGCTGGCCGTCGACTTGACGGTGCCTCGGCTGATCCCGGTGGCATCGGCGATCTCGGCCTCGGACAGTCCGCCGTAGTAGCGCAGCACCAGCACCTCGCGCTGCCGCGGCGGCAGGGTGGCGAGCGCGTCCACCACGGCCTGGTGTTCGGCGGACAGCAACGCGAGCGACTCCGCGGAACGGGCGTTGGCCTGGTGCGGCGGGACGTAGTCGCGCGCCGTGCGCCTGCGCCGCAGCACCGAACGCGAGCCGTTCACCACCGCCGTACGCAGGTAGCCGATGGCGGCCGCCTCGTCGCGCAGCCCCGACCAGTGCCGGTGCAGGCCGGTGAACGCCTCCTGCACGACGTCCTCCGCCGTGCTCGGGTCGTCCACCAGCAGGACGGCGAGGCGCACCATGCGCATCCGGTGGTCCTGGTAGAGGTCGGACAGCGTGCGCGGCGCACCGGGAGCCGGAGCAGGCTCGGTGCGCGTGTCGATCCGGCGCAACCTGCTCAGGGTCTGCTCGACGGCGTTCCCCCCACCGTCGTCCGCCATGCGACTCAGCCTAGTAGTGGGCAGTTGTCCGCCGACGGGGACGTCGCCCTCCGAGTGCGGGATACTGCGGGCCGGAAGCCGCGGACGTCGAGGAGGGCCAGACCGTGCCGATCGCC
>JAVXWR010000450.1:0-2896 GCA_032230725.1 Actinomycetota bacterium | reverse complement strand
CCGGGGTGAGCTGCTCGACGGACTTGTTGAAGTAGGCCTGCGAGGCGGCCTGGATGCCGTAGGCGCCGCGGCCGAGGTAGATGCTGTTGAGGTAGTCCTCGAGCACCTGGTCCTTCGAGTACTCCTGGGTGATCTTCGCCGAGATGATCAGCTCGCGGAACTTCCGGAAGTAGGAGTGCTCGTCGCCGACCATCGCGTTCTTCACGTACTGCTGGGTGATCGTCGAGCCACCACCCGCGCCGCCCGTGACCTGCTTGAACGCGGCGTGCACGATGCCGCCGATGTCGAACCCGGAGTTCGTGTAGAAGGTCCGGTCCTCCGCCGAGAGCACGGCGTGCTGGACGGGCAGCGGGATCTGGGCGATCGACACCTTCTGCCGGTTGCCCTGCTCGCCGGGCGCGACGCGCGCGAGCACGCTGCCGTCGGAGAACGAGACGGTGTTGAGCTGGCTCTCCACCGCGGCGTCCGCGTTCGGCACCGGGATGAACAGCCACCCGAGCGCGAGGCTCAGCAGCGGGACGCCGACCCCGGTGGCGAGCAGCGCGTAGCCCGCCCGCCGGCGGCGGCGCCACAGCCGCGCCGCAGCGGTGAGCGACGCGACGTCCTTGCCGTCGAGATAGGTCTGCACGTGGTCGTCGACCCAGTGGCCCGCCGCGACGAGGCGCTCGCCGCCGGGCCAGTGGCGGACCTTCGCGGCGACGGCGACGACGAGGGTCGCGACGGCCGCCGCGACCCGACCGCGCGGCGGCGCCGGACGGGCCGCGGCGGCCCGGTCCGCGCCGTGACGGGTGGCGGACCGCGAGGGGGATCGGCCGGTGCTGCGGGTGCCGGACCGGGTGGACCGGGCGCCGTGGCCCGCAGCCCGGGTCAGGCCCTCGCGCCCGGCGGCGCGACGTTCCGCGCGGGTGAGCGTCGACTGCGGGACGCCGGTGGTGCGCCGGCCCGTGGAGGTCGGACGGCCGGTGGTCGTCGTGCGGGAGGTGGAGGTCGTGCGGGAGGCGGAGGTCGTGCGGGAGACGGAGGTCGTGCGGGAGGCGGAGGTCGTGGAGCCGGTGGCGGTGGGCTCCGCGGCCCGGTCGGCACGCTCGTCGTCCCGGCGGGTCGGGGTGTCATCGGCGGGGGCGATCGCGGTGCCGTCGGGGGTCCGGGCCGGGGGCACGGCGGGACGGGCGCCGGGCGTCGCCGCGGGGCCGCCCTGCTGCCCCGGAGCACCGGTGGCCGGCCGCGCCGGGGTCCCGGTCGTCGCGGCGGGCGCCGCGGTGCCCGTCGTCGTGGGGCGCGGGCCCGAACCGGTGCCCGGCCCCGTCGGGCGCGGGCCGGACCCGGTGCCCGGGCCGGCGGGGCGGGCGCCGGGGCGCACGGGGGTTCCCGTCCGTGCGTTCGCGCCGGCCGGGTCCGGTCGGGCGGGACCGGCCGGGGCCGGACGACCCGGGGGCGGGGTGGGACGGGCGCCCGGTCCGGTCGGCGGGACGGGACCGGCGGGGCGGCGGGGAGCCGCCGGAGCGTTCCCGCCCGGCGTGCCGGTCCGACCGGGCCCGGCGGGGCCACCCGGGCGGGCGGCCGGCGGCGCGGGGCGGGCCGGCGGGGCCGGCGGAACCGCCAGCGCCTGCGGCCCGGAGAGCGAGTGCGGGGCCCGGGGCGCCAGCGGGAACCCGCCGGGGCGGCCGGAGCCGGTCCGTGTCGCGCCGGTGTCGGGCCGGGGCGCCGTCGGGGCGGGCGGGGGCGGTGCGAGGGCGGTCGACCGGCCGGTGCCGGCCCGGCCGAACTCCGACCCGCCGACGAGCCCCGGGCTCTGCGCCCGGAACGACGACGAGGAGAACGCGGTGGGGAGGCCGATCGGAGGTGAGGGCGGCGCCGGATCATCGGCAGGGCGCGCGCGGAAGATCTCGCCGTAGTCACGATCGGGGTCGGAGCCCTCGAGGTCGCGGCGCGGCGGCTCGACCTCGTCGAGGGCGTGGGAGCGGTCGTGACGCGACGACCGGGAATGTGCACCCGCCAACGCTCCACCTCCCGCGTCCTCTTCCGGCGCCCTCGCGGGCCCGGTCCGATTGGATCACGTTCCGGTCACTGCATCGCACCGCTCGCATCACGCTCGTGGCGACGTGCACCCGCTCGGCGACGAATGGTGACCGATGCGGTGACCGGTAGGTCCACCCGGGCCACGAGGTGGTCAGGCGATCCCGTGAGAGAGCAACGGCAGGAGGTGGACTCGGCTACAGGGGGGCAGGGACGTGCTCCGTGACCGGATGGAAACATGCGGCGAGCGGTGTGCCGGACTCCTGCTCGTGGGTGACACTGATCCCCGCCCGCCGAGAACCCGCCGGTCGGCGACGGCTCCCGGCGGATCCCACATCCCGACCCGATCGTGATCTCGCGAGAGACGCCGAGAGGTGGCCATGACCGACGAGCCGGACGACGCGCCCGAGGAGGCCGACCCGTCGAGGCCGCGCGGCTCCCGGGAGCCCGACGCGCGCCGGGACCGGTCCGGTCTCGTGGCCGGCGAGGCGGCGGCCATCGCCCGGTTCGGTGAGGGGCCTGCCCTCTTCGCCGCCGACGTCCCCGCACCCCGCCACCCCCACGTCGGCCCGCTCCTCCCGCACCGCCGGGCCGCCCTCCGCGCATCCGACGCGACGGCGTCCACGCCCGGCGACGCCCGGCACGCCCCGGCGCCCTCGACCGCGCTGGTCCGCGCGCGCCGTGACCTCCCGGCCCGCATCGATGACAGGTCGGCGTGGGACCGCGCGGGGTTCGCGGCCCGCCGCGGTGTGGCGGTCGTCGTCGACTGGACGGCCCGGGGCGTGGTGGCGGCCGTCGACGTGGTCGGCGCGGCCGCGCAGGCCGTGGTCACCCTCCTGTTCGGCCCGGAGCGCCCCGGTGCGCTCCGCGCTCGTGAGCA
>JAVXWR010000428.1:0-3509 GCA_032230725.1 Actinomycetota bacterium | reverse complement strand
TGAAGGACCAGCTCGCGAGCGTCGACGAGAAGCACCTGGACCGGGTGCAGGCGATCATCCGCGGCATGACCCCCGCCGAGCGGGAGGACCCGAAGATCATCAACGGGTCGCGGCGGCTGCGGATCGCGAACGGCTCCGGGGTGGGCGTCACCGACGTCAACCAGCTCGTCGAGCGGTTCTTCGAGGCCCGCAAGATGATGAAGAACATGGCCGGCCAGTTCGGTCTCGCGGGCCTGCCCGGGATGGGCGGCGGCCGCAAGGCCGCGCGCGGCGCCCGCAAGGGTGGCAAGGCGCGCGGCCCGAAGACGATGCCCGCGATCGCGGGCATCGCCGCGGAGAGCTCGGGCCAGCGCTCGGTCGGCTCCTACGAGACCCCGGGCCTCAACCAGCTCCCGCCCGGGCTCGCCGGCCTCGACCAGCTGCCCGAGGGCTTCGATCCGGGGGCGCTGACCTTCCCCGGCAACGCCGGCGGCGGCGGGGGACGGGGATCCGGCGGTTCCGGCGGCGGCAAGAAGGGCAACAAGAAGCGCGGGAAGTAGGGCTCAGCCGGGGGCGTGCTCGGCGAGCCAGGCGGCCCGGCGCCGCGCGGAGGCCCGGGCGAGCCACGCGTCCTGCACCAGCTCGGTGAGCTCGGCGAGGTCGATCTCGCCGAGACGGGCCCCGCGGACCAGGACCGAGGGGTGGCCGTCGAAGCGCGGCGTCGTGAAGTACGGGGCGTCGGGGTCGCCGAGCAGCGCCGCCTTGGCCTCCTCGGACTCCACCCAGAACATGACGACGTCGTCGTACCGCTCGCCGGTGACGGGGTCGGACGCGTCGCGCTGCGGGGTGCGGAAGAAGACGAACGACTTCCCGCCGACCTGGTAGACCGAGTTGCCCTTCGGTCCGACGATCTCGCGGACGTGAGGCATCGCCCGGGCGAGTGCGTGCACGTCGTCGGTGGAGCTCACCGCGCCGCTCGGCGGAGCTGGGCCACGAGGTCGATCTCGAGCCGGAACGGCTCGTGGGCGATTACGTGCGTCGCGGCCGCGACCTGCTGGTGGGCACCCTCCCGAAGTGTGGTCACCCGGATCAGCGGTGGCTCCGGGGTGACCCGCCAGACGTGCGGGATCCCGTGCCGGGCGTAGACCTCGGGCGTCGTCCGGTCCACCACGGGCGACTCCGACGACTCGACCTCGACGGCGAGCAGGACCTCCCCCGGGGCGAACCAGTGCCGACCGGGTTCCTCGGTGCGGACGACGAGGACGTCGGGGGTGCGGGTGAGCCGGCGTCCGAACCGGACCTCGACCCCCTGGGTCACGACGACGTCGTCGGGGGCCTGCTCGTCCAGCGCCTCCCGGATCACCCCGGAGACCACCCGGTCCGGGTCGGACGGCGCGGCGGACGCCGTGAGCCCTGCCCCGGACGCCTCGGCCATGGGGCGAAAGTACCGGGAGACCCGCCGTCGGGAAGGCCCGTCCCCGGTCCGACCGCGTCCTAGGATTCCGGCCGTGCCCCCGCTCCACCTGCACGGACCGGTCCTCGACGGCGGCGACGACACCCGGCGTGACCTGTGGATCACCGCCGACGGGCGCGTCGGGCTCGACCCGATCGCCCACGCCGACCGGCTCGAGGGCTGGATCCTCCCCGGGCTGGTCGACGCGCACTGCCACGTCGGCATCGGTCCCGACGGCCCCGTCGAGCTGGAGGAGGCACGCACCCAGGGACACGTCGACGCCGCCGCCGGGGCCCTGCTGCTCCGCGACTGCGGCGCCCCGATCGACACCCGGCCCCTCGACGACGACCCGGCGATGCCCGAGATCGTCCGCGCCGGCCGGCACCTCGCCCGGCCGAAGCGCTACATCCGGGGCCTGTCCGTCGACATCGAGGATGCGGCGGAGCTCCCGCGTCTGGTCGCCGAGCAGGCGCGCCAGAACCCGTGGGTCAAGCTCGTGGGGGACTGGATCGACCGCGACGAGGGCGACCTCGCGCCGCTCTGGCCCGACGACGTGCTGCGCGACGCGATCGACACCGCCCACGCGCACGGCGCCCGCGTCACCGCCCACGTGTTCGGCGAGGACGCGCTGCCGGGCCTGATCGGGGCCGGCATCGACTGCATCGAGCACGGCACCGGGCTGACCGACGAGACGATCGCGATGATGGCCGAGCGCGGCACGGCCCTGGTGCCGACGCTGATCAACGTCGACAACTTCCCGGACTTCGCCGACGCCGCGGGGGAGAAGTTCCCGGCCTACGGCACCCACATGCGCGAGCTGTACGCGCGGGCCCGGCGGACCATCGGCGACGCGATCGACGCGGGCATCGTCGTCTACGCCGGCACCGACGCCGGCGGCGGCATCGTCCACGGCCGGATCGTCGACGAGATCGCGGCCCTCGCCGAGGTCGGGCTGGGGCCGGAGCGGGCGCTCGCGGCGGCGACGGGCGCGGCCCGGCGGTGGCTCGGACGACCCGTCCTGGAGCCCGGCGCGCCGGCGGACGTGGTGCTCGTCCGCGAGGACCCCCGCGTCGACCTCGACGTGCTGCGCCACCCGGCCGCCGTGCTGCGCCGCGGGAGGGTCCTGCTGTGACCCTCGACCTCAACGCCGACCTCGCCGAGGGCTTCGGGCAGTGGCCGCTCACCGACGACGACGCGCTGCTCGAGATCGTCACCTCGGCGAACGTCGCCTGCGGGTTCCACGCCGGGGACGCCGCGACGATGCGGCGGGTCTGCGCGCGGGCGGCCGAGCGCGGGGTGCGCATCGGCGCCCAGGTGTCCTACCGCGACCTCGCCGGGTTCGGGCGCCGCTTCCTGGACGTGGACCGCGAGACCCTCGCCGCCGAGGTGCTCTACCAGATCGGGGCCCTGCGGGCGATGGCGCGCGCGGCCGGCGTCGAGGTCGAGAACGTCAAGCCGCACGGCGCGCTCTACAACACCGTGGTGCACCACGAGGAGCAGGCGGCGGCCGTCGTCGAGGCCGCGCGGGCGGCGGGGGACCTGCCCGTCATGGGGCTGCCCGGTGGGCGGCTCCTCGCGCTCGCCGCCGACGCCGGGCTCGCAACGATCGCCGAGGCCTTCGCCGACCGCGGCTACACCCCCGAGGGCACCCTGGTGCCGCGCTCGCAGCCCGGGGCCCTGCTGCCCGACACCGACGCCGTGGTCGAGCGGGCCGTCCGGCTGGCCCGTGACGGGGTGATCGTCGCGGTGGACGGCACCGAGCTGGCGGTCCGGGCCGACTCGCTGTGCCTGCACGGGGACACCCCGGAGGCCGTGGCGAACGCGCAGGCGGTGGCCCGCGCGCTCGCCGACGGATAGCGGCGGCGGGAGGCCCCGCCGCACCGGGAGGTCGGGGGCCTCTGGCACAATCAGGTGGTTGTGTCGTGGCCACCCTCTCCCTGGGCCGCGACCTCGGACCTGCGGTGCACGGCCGGTGGTGACCCCACGCCGGCCGGGGACGCCGAGCACGGAGCAGTACTGCGAACGAGGAGAACACCGGACCCGTGGCCGTCAAGATCAAGCTCGCCCGCATGGGCAA
>JAVXWR010000414.1:0-4014 GCA_032230725.1 Actinomycetota bacterium | reverse complement strand
GTCAGGAAGGATCTCGAAGCGGCCGGAGCGGCTGGTCACGGGCGGACCTCCAGGGGTGCTGTGGTCGGTGTCGGTCGGGTCCGGGAGGCGTCGGGCGCCCCCGGGTCATGGGACAAGCATGACCTTCCCGACCGCGCCGTTCTCCACCGCCTCCTGTGCGGCGACGACGTCGTCGAGCCCGAAGGACGAGATGGGCAGCGGCGTGAGGGCCCCGGCGCCCACCGCGCCGCGCACCCAGGCGACGTCCGCGGCCAGGTCGGCCGGGCGCACGCCGTAGAGCAGGACGAAGCGCAACGTCGCGTTGGCGGTCATGAACCGGCGCACCGGGAGGACGGGATCGTGGGGCTCGTTCGCGTAGACCGCGATCTCGGTGCCCGCGCCGGAGACGGCGAGGTCGAGGTCGAGGTTGGCCCCGAGCGCGACCTCCACGATGCGGTCCACCCGCTCGGCGATCCCGCGGACCCGCTCGATCGCGCCGGACTCGCGGTAGTTCACGACGACGTCGGCGCCGGCCGCCCGCGCGAGCTCCCCCTTCTCCTCGGAGCTCACCGTCGCGATCACCCGGGCGCCGGCGTACTTGGCCAGCTCGATCGCGAAGTGCCCGACCGCCCCGGCGCCGCCGGCCACCAGCACCGTCGCGCCGTCGAGCGCCTGCGGGTCGCTGCCCAGGCACTGCGCGGCGGTGATCGCGGGGACGCCGAGGCAGGCGCCGAGGTCGTCGTGGTCGGCGTCGGGCAGCGGCACGGCGCGCTCCGCGGGCAGCACGGTGTACTCGGCCGCGGTGCCGTACCGGTTCCCGAAGGCCGCGAAGAAGAGCCAGACGTGCTGACCGGTCTCGCGGTCGTCCACGTCCGGGCCGACGGCGTCGATCACGCCGGCGCCGTCCTGGTGCGGGATCTGGAAGTCGTCCGGGTCCCGGCCGGTCAGGCCGGCCCGCGTCTTCCAGTCGGTCGGATTGATCGCCGAGCGCGTGACGCGTACCCGGACCTCGCCGGGCCCCGGGTCGGGCAGGTCGACCTCCTCGACGGCGAGGACCTCCGCGGCGGGCCCGGTCTTCCGGTAGACGGCAGCCTTCATGCCTCCAGCATCCCCGTCCGGCGCGCCCGGTGCACCGTGCGTCCGGGCGCGTCGGCCGCGGCGCCCGACGAGCAGCCCGTCGAGCACGACGGTGACGCGATAGCCGCACAGCACGAGCAGGTGGATCAGGTAGAGCCACAGCGCCAGGGCCGACACGGCGCCGACGATCGGCAGGCCGCCGAACGGTGCGGACCACTCGACGGGGATGGCGAGGAACAGCAGGAAGCCCTGCAGGAAGCCGGCGAGCACGGCCCCGGTGGAGAAGCCCCCGACGACCAGGGCGCGCCAGCCCAGCCGCCCGGGTCCCACGAGCCGGAACACGGCCACGAGCGTCGTCGAGACCGCCACCCACACGACGTGGAAGGCGACGACGATCCCGAGGACCAGCCACCAGCCTCCGCGGGAGTACAGCGGCCCGACGAACGGGGAGGTCGCGAGCACCGCCAGGACGAGGAACGGCGCCACCACGGCCACCCCGAGCAGCCCGGCGCGGCCCCGCCACCCGGTGAGCCGGTCCGGGATGCCGGAGAGCTGCAGGAACGCCCGGCGCAGGCCCTCGCCGTAGAGGCTGGCGGGGAAGAGGACGACGAGCGCGCGCACCCAGGACATGGACAGCGCCACGTGGGTCAGCGTGCGCAGCGCCTCCGGGGTGCCGTGCCCGCCGGGCAGGCCCGAGACGGCGGACTCCATCGCCGCCGTCACGGTGTCCGCACCGACCAGCCGACCCACCGCCCACAGCGAGACCAGGGCGAGCGGGACCAGCCCGATGAGCCCGAAGTACGTCGCGCCCGCGGCCCAGAGCGCGACGTCGCTGCCGGGGAACGTACGCCGGACCTCGCCCGCGGCGCCCTTCACCCGCAGGCGCCGCTCCTCCGCGCGGGTCACGACCATCCCCACGACGCGGCGGGGCCCGGGTGGCGCTGGCAGGCTGGCGGGATGGCGTCGCAGGACACCGACGGCGACGACGGCGACGACGGCGACGACGGGGCCGACGGGGCCGACGGCCGCGTCGACCGCGGCGGCGCCGTGGACGGGGCCGACGCCGGGTGGTCGGCACTGCACGGCGACATCCGGCCCTCCCCGGTGGTGCGCGGCTGGCTGCGGATGGTCCGCGTCCTCGCCTCCGGCCCGATCTCCCACGTGCCGCCGGACGTGCTCTCCGCGGCTGGGGTCGCGTTCCTGGTCGGGGCGTGGGCCCTCGCCGTCGTCGGCCCGCCAGGAAGCGCACTGCCCGCGGTGACCGCCTTCCTCGTCGTCCTCGCCGGCGTCGCGGACGGGCTCGACGGGGCGGTCGCGCTGGCGACCGGGCGGGCCCGCCCGCTGGGCGCGGTGCTCGACGCCGTGGCCGACCGCCTCGGGGATCTCCTGCTCGCGGCGGTGCTCGTCGCCCTCGGCGCGCCCGTGGGCTGGGCGGTCGGGGTCGCGGCGGCGACGTTCACCCACGAGTACGCCCGGGCCCGGGCGCAGTCCGTCGGCATGCCCGGGGTGGGCGCGGTGACGGTGGCGGAGCGGCCGACCCGGCTGATCGTCGTCGCACTGCCCGCCGTCGGCGCCGCGGTGTCGCCGGCGGGCGTCCCGCTGGTGGGCTGGACCTGGGGCACCACGTTCGCGGTCACGTGGGCCGCCCTGGCGACGGTCGGGCTGGTGCAGCTGGCGCACGGCGTCGTCCGCTCGATGCCGCCGCGGTTCCCGCCGGACCGCACGGACCGATGAGATCGGCGACGATCTCCGCCGACATGAGCACCAACGGGATCCCGCCGCCCGGGTGCGCTGACCCGCCGACGAGGTAGAGCCCGGGGACCGGGCCGGCGTTGGCGGGCCGGCGCATCGCCGCGCGCGGCCCGTGGGAGGCGGTCCCGTAGATCGCCCCGCCGGGGGCGCCGGTGGAGCGCTCGAGGTCGGCCGGCGTCCGGATCTCGGCGAAGCGCAGCCGGGGCCGGACATCGGTGCCGCGCGCGCCGAGGACGTCGAGCACGTGCTCGGCATAGGCCTCCCGCACACCCGGGGCGTCCCAGTCGACGCCGCGGCCCGGGTCGTGGACCGGGGCGTTGACCAGCACGAACCAGCCCTCGGAGTCGTCGTCGGGACGCAGCTCCGGGTCGTCGGGGGCGTGGACGTAGACCGTCGGGTCCTCGACCGGGCGGGGGCGGCGCCCGAAGACGGCGTCGAACTCGGCGGTGTAGTCGGCGGGGAACCAGACCCGGTGCGCCGCGCCCGGCTCCCGGCCCGACAGGCCCAGCAGGAGCACGAAGCCCGCGCTCGAGGGCGCCGCGCGCCGCAGTCGCCGACGCGCCCGGCGCGCCGCGTCGCGCGGCAGCAGCCGCTCGTGCAGCACTGCCGCGTCGGCGTTGCTCACGACCACGTCGGCCGCACGCTCGCGGCCGCCGACCCGGACCCCGGCCACCCGGCCGCCCTCGACGAGGACCGCCTCGACCGGCGACCCGAGGTGCACCGCGACGCCGAGCTCCCGGCAGCGGGCCGTCAGCGCGTCCACGATGCGGCGCAGCCCGCCCGGGACCCACCACGCCCCGAACTCCTGCTCGACGAACGCGGCCACCGACAGCACCGCCGGCGTCCGTCGCGGGTCGGAGCCCGAGTAGGTCGCGTAGCGCTCCAGCCAGGTGCGCAGCCGGGGGTCGGGCAGGAGGCGCCGGCCCAGCCCCCGCACGGTGCGCCAGGGCGCGACCGCGCGCAGGTCGGCGGGGCGGGCGCTCATCCGCAGCAGCGCCGAGGTCGTGAGCGGGCGGCGGAGCACATCGCGCCCCACGAGCGACCACAGGTGCCGCGAGCGGTCGTGCAGGCGCTGCCAGGCCGCGCCGGCGCCGGCGCCCAGGGCCGCGTCGAGCGCGGCGGGCACCCGGGCCGGGTCGTGCGGGAGGACCAGGCGGGTGCCGTCGGCGAAGCGTAGGTCGCCTGCGGGGTCGACGGGGGTGACGG
>JAVXWR010000384.1:0-3303 GCA_032230725.1 Actinomycetota bacterium | reverse complement strand
GGCGGGGCGAAGCGGGTGTTGACCGGCACGGCGACCGCCCCGGCGAGCAGCGTGCCCAGGAAGCCGACCACCCAGTCGACGCCGGCCGGGAGGAGCGAGGCCACGCGGTCGCCACGACGGACGCCGTCGCCGACCAGGCCACCGGCGACCCGGGCGGCGCGGTCCCACAGCTCGGCGTACGTCAGGCGCTCGCCGCCGACCTCGACCAGCGCCTCCACGTCGGGGTGGCGTTCCACGGACGCGCGCACCATCGCGACCACCGAGGGCTGGAGGTGGTCGTAGCGCGCGATGCCGTCCGGCCCGCGGGTGATGCCGGAGGTGTCGAACGGTGCCGCTCCCCGCGGCAGGGGCTCGTCGGGCATCGCGCTCACGCTCCGGCGAAGTAGCGGCGCGGGTTCTCGACGAGCATCGTCGTGAGCTGCTCGTCGGTGACGCCCTGCTCGCGCAGGGCGGGCAGCACGTCGTGGTGGATGTGCTCGTAGCGCCAGTTCGGCGCGGCCTGGGCGAGCGCGGCTTCCTCGGCCTCGCCGGAGAAGAAGTCCGACGTCGTGCCGAGGTCCTCGACGGCCACCGGGCCCCGCACCGTCTCCACCGAGGACATCCGCCCGCACCTCCGCCGCGTCGTCGCGTCACCCGGACCGGATCGCCCGAAGTGTGACCCGGACCACTCTACGAGTGCGGGGGTGAGGCGTCAGCCCTGCCGGAGCTCCTGCACCAGTTCCTCGGCCCGCTCTCCCGAACTGATGCGTTGTCCCCAGGAGGCGATGGAGACCGTCCGCGTGTGGCGTGGAGCGTCTGGGCAGCCCCGTCGCCCGTGGCTCGGCGACGGGCTGCCCTCGGGCCCGGCCTGACTTTCCTCGGCACGAGGTAAAGCGTCGGAAATGCAACTTCTAGGTCGTGCAGAAGTGCTGTCCGAACCCCGGCGAGGGCGAGGGCGACGTCGACGACGACCGCGGCATCCGTCCGGGCGGTGTCGGGATCCTGGAGGACCGTGCCGGCCGAGATCAGGGTCGTCACGCCGGCCTCCTTCCGTGGACCGAGAGACGCCCGGGCGGGTGTGGCTCAGCGCGCCGCAGCCACGGGGATGGGGGTGCCGGTGAGGTCGGCGCAGTAGGCCAGGAGCGCGTTCTGGGCTCGCTCCGAGTGCGCGTGGGCGGGCGCGGAGCGCTCTCGCTGGTGGCGGAAATGTCGGCCGGTGACGGTGGCGGCCGGGTCGTCGCTCACCGTGAGCCAGGCCTGGGTGACCGGCGCCAGGTCGATGTCGTCGGGAGCGCCGGGACCACCCATCCTGGTCGGCACCCACCCCGGCTCGACCGAGTTCGACAGCACGCCCGGCCAGCGGGCGGCGACCCCGAACGCGAGCAGGATGTCGAGGAGCTTGCTGTCGCTGTAGGCCTGCGCGCCGTTCCAGCGCCGACCCGTCCACTGCGGGTCGGACAGGTCGGGGTCGCCGCCACGGGCCATCCCGGAGCTCAGGTACACCAGCCGGTCAGGCCGGGCGATCAGCGCGGTGAGCAGGTACGGGGCGAGCACGTTGACGGCGAACAGGTGCGACAGCCCGTCGACGGTCTCGACACGGCGCGGCTCCCGGTAGCCGATGCCGGCGTTGTGGATGACGGCGTCGAAGCGCCCGGCCTCGTTCGCCTGCGCCGCGGCCGAGCGGATCTCCGCGATCGCGGTCAGGTCGCCCACGAGAACGCCCTCGGCGTCGGGCAGCGCCGCCCGGGCGTCCTGGGCACGCTGCTCGTTCCGGGCGTGCAGGGTGACGGCGTGTCCCTGCGCGGCGAGGAGGCGCCCGGCCATCAGGCCGAGCCCGTCCGTGGAGCCTGTGATCAGGACGCGGGCCATGACGGTCTCCTCACTGCTGCCCGGTGCGTGTGCTGCTCGTGTCGGTGGTGGCCCCGGCAGCAGCGACGACGGCGCTGCGGCGCCTGGCCGGCCTGCCCCGATCGACGTCTGAGGATCAGCACGTCCTCGCGGACAGCAGCTCAGCGGCCTCGACCGCTGGATGCCAGCCAGATCGCCTCGTACTGCTCCGGGGTGACCCGCCCGTCGCCGTAGGCCGCCTCCACCGTCTTGACCCAACCGCCCGGAGGGAACGGATCGGCGGAGCTGCTCGCGGTCGAGATCGCCGGCGTGGAGTCCGGCCACTCGTACGCGGCCAGCGCGGAGCACGTCTCCTCGAGACTCACCGATCCCGCCTCCAGCGCCAGCAGGTATCGATCGGGGACCGAGTCGCCCGGACGCCACTGTCCAGCCATGTTTCCTCCTGTGCGCGAGCCGTCGTCACGATCATCATGATGTTCTCTCGGCCTCGTGCCGGACGCCACCCCGATCATCGGACGGACAGGCCCCGGCCGGGCCGCTACGACGACGAACTGTGCCGCTACGCCGAGGGCCTCCGGGCCGAGATGTCGATGCGGACCGGCGACGGGGTCGTGCGCCTGGGCGAACGGACCGTCGCCACCTCCTCGGTCGACGCCGGGGGACGGCGCCGGGTGGAGGTCGACGACGGCGTGCTGTCCCTCGACGAGCGGATCGGCGAGCGCTTCGACGACGGCAGCATCCGCGCCGTGGCGCTCCGGCTCGTGGACACCTCGGACGTCGTCGTGGCCTCGGCCCGCGGCGAACGACGCGGTGACCGGGTCGACTGGACGGTGGAGCTCCCGCTCGGTGAGCTGCGCCTGCGCCAGCTCCTGCACGCCGTGCCCAGCCGTCGGACCGTGCTCGACCACGAGGGTCGCGCGTGGCGGATCCGTGCCGACCTGGACGCGCCGTCGTGGACCGTCGAGCTGCCGGATCGGGCCGGGACGATCGACGCCGTGTTCGTCACGTGGTTCGCCTGCCACCTCGACGCCGTGGGACTCGAGCGCTGCTACGGATCCGGTGACGGGCCGGCACTGACCGGCTCCGACACCGCCACCCGCGCCGTCCGCGGCGACGCGCGCTGGGTGCCCGTGGGATCTCCCGCAGCCCGCCCGGACGTGCCGACGGCGTCCGGCGGGGGGATCGATCTCTGACGGACGACCCGACGCACTTCCCGCCGCCGGATTGCCCTCGGACTTCTGCGTTGCCACCGCAGCCTGCTGTGACCGAGCCTGCGCGACGTGCTTCCCCGAGAGACCCTCGCCGCCCGGTTCCCCCACGCTCTCGGCGCGATCGTCGCGGGCAGCACCGCGCGCGGTGAGGACACCGCCACCTCCGACGTCGACCTGGTCGTCTTCCTGACCGGTCGTCCGGCGCCCATGCGCAGGACCGAGCGCCACGACGGACGGCGGGTCGAGTTCTTCGTCCACACCGAGG
>JAVXWR010000382.1:0-5049 GCA_032230725.1 Actinomycetota bacterium | reverse complement strand
ATCAAGCCGAACGCCGGCATGGCCGACATGCGCACCGACTGCTCGGGCGGCGCGGCCGTCATCGGCGCGCTCGGGGCGATCGCCACGCTCGAGCTCCCGGTCCGGGTCACCGGGCTGGTCCCGCTCGCCGAGAACCACGTCTCGGGCTCGGCCTACCGTCCCGGCGACGTCGTGCGTCACTACGACGGCCGCACCTCCGAGGTCACCAACACCGACGCCGAGGGCCGGATGGTGCTCGCCGACGCCCTCGGCTGGGCCGTCGCGACGCTCTCGCCCGACGTCATGGTCGACGTGGCCACGCTCACCGGCGCGATGAAGGTGGCCCTCGGGGTGCGCACCGGCGGGCTGTTCGCCACCTCCGAGGACCTGTCGCGCCGCCTCGTCGACGCCGGGGCCGCGTCCGGGGAGGCGTGGTGGCCGATGCCCCTGGCCGCCGCGCACACCGCCGACGTCGACTCCACGATCGCCGACGTCCGCCAGGCCCCGCCCGGCCCCGGCGGCATCGTCGCGGCGCTGTTCCTGCAGCGCTTCACCGCCGGGCTGCCGTGGGCGCACCTCGACATCGCGGGGCCCGCGCGCTGCGAGTCGCCGCACGAGGAGGTCGCCAAGGGCGCGACGGGGTTCTCGGCGCGCACGCTGGTGGAGTTCGTCGCCGGGTTCTGAGCCGGGCCGCTCCGCACTGAGCGAAGGGCACCTTCGGTCGAATAGATGGGCGGGGGCCGCCCCTCGCCGGACCGCCGGCGGCGAAACCGTCAGGCCAGCAGCGAGGCGCAGAGCAGGCCGTCGGACGTCGGGAGCAGCAGCGGGGCGAGCCGCTCGTCGGCCCGCACCGCCCGCACCGTCTCCCGCAGCGCCGAGGAGATCGCCTCCCGCCGCGCCGTGTCGCTCACCCGGCCCGTCCACAGCACGTTGTCCAGCGCCACCACCCCACCGGGGCGCAGCAGCCGCACCGCCTCCTCGAGGTAGCGCGGGTACTCGACGGTGAGGGCGTCGACGAGGACGAGGTCGTAGCCGCCGTCGGACAGGCGCGGCAGCACGTCGAGCGCCCGGCCGGTGATCATCCGGACCCGGCCGGCGGGGAACCCCGCCTCCAGGCACGCCCTGCGGGCCAGCCCCAGGTGGGAGACCTCGCAGTCGATGCTGGTCAGCAGGCCTTCCGGCGGCATCCCGCGGAGCAGGCTGACGCTGCCCAGACCGGCCCCGGAGCCGATCTCGACGACGTTGCGGGCCCGCGTCGCCGACGCCAGGAACGTCAGGGCCGCGCAGGCCCCGGCGCCGATCGGGACGATCCCGTACTCCGCGGCCCGCTTCCGCGCCGCGG
Organism: Actinomycetota bacterium; assembly: GCA_032230725.1. Lineage (GTDB taxonomy): Bacteria > Actinomycetota > Actinomycetes > Mycobacteriales > Pseudonocardiaceae > Actinomycetospora. The sequence goes on along the minus strand of JAVXWR010000382.1, from coordinate 3,728 downwards.
CGAGCACCTCGTCCTCGGGGACGAAGCGGTCGGCACGGGCGCGCAGCCGCTCGATCTCGCCCGCCTCGGCGGCCTCCTCGGGGTCGAGCGCGACGGTGACGGCCTCGTCGGGGCCCGCGACGGGCGCCGCGCCGACCGGAGCGTCGTCGACCGGGCGGGGCCCGGCGCGCGTCACCTCGGCCTCCGTCCCACGCCGCGCGGGCGGGGCCGGTGGGCGCAGCGGCCCGGTGGGGACCCGCGGGTAGACCGGGATGCGGGCTCCGTGCGTCCCCCGCGTGCCCGGGGGCCGGGCCGCACCGCGGCGGCGGCCGGCCAGACCGGGCGCGCCCGGGGACGAACCCGCGCCCGTCGCGTCATCGACGGTCGTCGGGGGCGTCCGGTCGGTGGAGGGCCGTGACGACGTGGGCGGCTCCGACGGTCGGCCGGCGCTCCGCGAGGTGTCCGCCGGCGAGGAGGCGGACGTGGGGTCGACGACGCGCAGGGCGGCTCGAGCACGGCGCTCGCCGTCTCCCGGGCCTCGGCGACCCCCGTCCTCCGTCACGCGGGCCAGGCTAGATCGGGATCCCGCGCCCGGAGACCGCGCCGCGCCGAGCCGGATCCTCAGCGCTCTCTCAGACGACCCTCACCCGGGTGTCATCCGCGGCGGAGAGAGTGGTGCCATGACCGAGACGCTCGCGGCGCGCACCGTCGATCCCGACGTGGACGCCGACGCGACCGGGACGCGCTCGGGCTTCACCGACTCCGCGGAGAGCTGGACCCCGCCGTCGTGGGACGACGTGGTGCGCGAGCACGCCGACCGCGTGTACCGCCTGGCGTACCGCCTCACCGGCGACGCCCACGACGCCGAGGACCTCACCCAGGAGACCTTCATCCGGGTCTTCCGCTCGCTCGCGGCCTACCAGCCCGGCACCTTCGAGGGCTGGCTGCACCGCATCACGACGAACCTGTTCCTCGACATGGTCCGCCGCCGCGGGCGGCTGCGGATGGAGGGCCTCCCCGAGGACACCGACCGGCTGCCCGGCGGCGGGCCCGACCCCGAACAGGTCTTCTCCGAGGCCCACCTCGACCCCGACCTGCAGGGCGCGCTCGACGAGCTCGCCCCCGAGTTCCGGGCCGCCGTCGTGCTCTGTGACGTGGAGGGGCTCTCCTACGAGGAGATCGCAGCGACGCTGGATGTCAAACTGGGCACCGTGCGCAGTCGCATCCACCGGGGACGTCAGGCGCTCCGCAGCGCGCTCGAACGCCGTCGCGCCGAGCGCGCGGCCGAGGAGGGGGCCGGCGGGCACACGCCGGTGACGCTCCGCGCCGGGTCCGCGCCGTGATCGGCCGCCCCCGCCACGGCCCCTGGTCCCGCTGGATCGGGGCCGTCTCCGAAGCGATCCCCGGCGGTCACCTCTCGCTCGACGCGGTGGTCGCGCACGTCGACGGCGAGCTCCCCCCGGGGCCGGCCGCCCGCGCCGCCGCCCACGTGGACCGCTGTCCGGCCTGCGCCGGCGAGGTGATGGCCCAGCGGCAGGCCCGCCGGCGCCTGCGCGGGGCCGACACCCCCGGCGTGCCGGACTCGCTGCTGTGCTCGCTGCGGGCGATCCCCGACGTCGCCGAGCTGCCCGAGGCCCCCGCCGGCCTCACGCTCGACGCCGAGGGCCGGTTCGTCGTGCCGGCCGATGCCCCCGACGCCCGGCGGCGCCCCCGCGCGTCCCGCACCCGCCGGCTCCCGGTGGTGGTCGCGTCCGGGCTCGTCGCGGGCGCGGCGGCCGTCGTGGGACCGGTCATCGCCTCCGGTGCCGTGCCCGCCGCCGTCACCCCCGGCGGCTCGTCGCCCGCCGGCGCCTCGCTCACCGCCGCCTCGCCGGTGCCCGCCGGGGACCGCGGTCCGGTCGTGGGCGCCGTCGAGCACGCCGGGCCCGTCGGCGCCGTCCCCGCGCTCGGCCCGCCCCGCACGTCGACCACGACGCCGTCCCCCACACCCACCACCTCCGAGCACCCTCCGGCCTGACCCCTCCTTCACCCCCGGCTGCGGAGTATCGGGTGGTGTCGCCCCGCCGTCCTCCGCGCTCTACCGTGGGAGGACGATGACCACCCACCGCGCGCGCACGCCCACCGCGAGTAGGGCGGCCACGGGAGTGCAGCGATGAGCAGCCCCTGGTCGCGTCAGGCGACGACGGAGCGCCCCGACGCGCCCGCCGAGGCGCACGCCGTGGCCGCACCCGACGACGCGGACCGGGGCGGCGGCGGCGCCGCCGGGACGAACGGGCATCACTCGAACGGTCAGTCCCGGGCCGCGGGCGCTGCCGTGGCCGAGCCGCCCGCCGTGGCCCCCGACGGCGAGGCGGCGGAGGCCGGGCCGGTGTCGGGCACCAACGGGCACACCCTCGACGACCGCGAGATGGCCGCGGCGTTCGGCCGACCCCCGGACGGGTCCGACGGCGCTGGGTCCACGACCGCCGCCGACGCCCACCGCCCCGATCGCACCGGCACGCGCGAGCCCTCGGTCGCGCTCGCGAGCGCGTTCGGCCGACCTCAGGGCGCCCCGGAGACACTGCAGCGCCCCGCCGAGCCGTCGGGGCGGAGCGATCACGCCGCCGACGACCTCTGGGACGGCGAGGCCGCCGAGCGCGACCCCTGGCGCGACCCGTCCGCCCCCGTCGAGCTCGGCGCCCCCGCCGTGCGCGAGGGCGAGCCCGGCCCGGACCGCCGCGCCGTCGGGCCCCGGCTCTCCGCGCGCGAACTGCTCTTCGGTCGCCGCGTGGCGCCGAGCGCGCTGGTCCTGCTCGCGGTCGTGGCACTGCTCGTGGGCGCGGTCGGTGGGGTCGTCGGCCACCTCACCGCCGAGGGCTCCGACGCGCTGATCGACCCGGGCGCGACCCTCGCCCAGGTCGACCCCGGCAAGGAACGGCCCGCCGGCTCGGTGTCCGACGTCGCCGGTCGGGTGCTGCCCGCCGTGGTGTCCATCGAGGTCCGGTCGGGCACCACGGGCGGTACCGGCTCCGGCGTCGTCATCGACCCGCGTGGTGACATCGTCACCAACAACCACGTCGTCTCGCTCGCCGCCACCGACCCCCGCGCCACCCTCGAGGCCGTCTTCGCCTCCGGGCTGCGCGCCACGGCCCGGATCGTGGGGCGCGACCCGGAGACCGACATCGCCGTGATCAAGGTCGTCGTCGCGAACCCCGTGGTGGCGCAGCTCGGGCAGTCCTCCGACCTGCGGGTCGGCGACGGCGTCATCGCCATCGGCTCGCCGCTCGGCCTCGCGGGCACCGTCACCACCGGCATCGTCAGCGCGCTGCGTCGCCCGGTGCGCCTGGACGCCGAGTCCGCCGACGCGAACCCCGTCATCGACGCCATCCAGACCGACGCCGCGATCAACCCCGGCAACTCCGGGGGCGCGCTGGTCGACTCGACCGGTGCCGTCGTCGGCATCAACAGCGCCATCCGGACGCTCGGCGGCACCGACAGCTCCGGGCAGGGCGGTTCGATCGGGCTGGGCTTCGCGATCCCGATCGACGACGCCCGGATCATCGCGCAGTCGCTCATCCAGACCGGCACCTTCACCCACACCGACCTCGGCGTGAACGCCAAGTCGGTCACCGACGGGACCGCGGACGGCGCACAGATCCTCAACGTGGTCCAGGGTGGTCCCGCGTCCCGGGCCGGCGTCCTCGAGGGCGATGTCATCACGAAGGTCGACGACCGGCCGATCGCCTCGGCCGACGAGCTCACCGTGGCCA
>JAVXWR010000376.1:0-3760 GCA_032230725.1 Actinomycetota bacterium | reverse complement strand
CCGTCACCGACTCCACGGTGGACCCGTCGGTCGAGCCCCGCTGACCGTCTCCCGGGCCGTTCCCCACCTCGAGCATGTCCGGGTCGTTCCACCCCCGCCCCGGGGGCGGTCCGGAGCGCCCGGCCACGGCCACGTCGAGCCGGATGATGTCGGCGACGGAGGCCCAGTCGTCGGCGACGTCGTGCGTGGTCCGCCACAGCTGGGCGATCCCGGGAGCCCAGAGCCAGGGCGCCGAGTTCCCCTTGTCGCAGATCGCGAACACCATCGGGCGCCCGGTGGCCCGCAGCGCACGGGCCATCGTCGCGTACCGGGCGAGGGCGTCGGTGCCCGCGGTGGAACAGTCGTCCTCCTTGACGTAGTCGACGCCCCACGCGGCGAACGAGGCCGCGTCGGCGGTCTCGTGGCCCAGGGAGGCGGGGAAGCCGCGCGCGTCGCACGTCAGGGTGCCGGCGCTGGTGTAGATGCCCAGACGCAGGCCGCGGGCGTGGACGTAGTCCGCGAGCGCGGCGATGCCGTGCGGGAACCGGACCGGGTCGGGCACCAGCCGCCCGGCCACGTCGCGCTGCGGGGCGGCCCAGCAGTCGTCGAGGTTGACGTAGCGGTACCCGACGTCGCGCAGTCCGGTGGCCACCAGCGCGTCCGCCTGGGCGCGCACCCAGGCCTCGTCGAAGGCGTCGGTGCAGCCGACCGCGTTCCAGTCGTTCACCCCCATCGGCGGGGTGGCGGCCAGGGCGGTCGGGTCGCCGGGCGCACCCGGGTCGAACGGCGCGGCCGGGGCGTCGGCGGCCCCGGCGACGAGCACGGCGAGCAGGACCACGACGACGACCGCGGCGTCCCACCCGGAGCGGCGACGCCGGGCCCGGTGGGCGCGCAGGCGGGCGGACAGGACGGTCATCGGGTGAGGACCCTGCCGGACCGACCTGTGTACAGACTTGGTTACCGGTGAGTAGGTTGGGCGCATGAGCGCCGTGCTGTCCTCGTGGAACCGCTTCTCCGGCACGCTGCCCGGCCGCCTGCTCGTCAGTGGCGCGGTGTGGCTGCGGGCGCCGTACTTCCTGACCGCCGCCCCGGTCATCCTCGAGCTGGACGAGAAGCACAGCCGCGTCCGCATGCAGAACTGGTGGCTGACGCACAACCACCTCGGCACCGTGCACGCGATCGCCTCGTGCAACCTCGCCGAGTACGCGATGGGCGTGCTCGCCGAGGCCGCCGTCCCGGCGTCGCACCGCTGGATCCCGATCGGGATGGACGTCCGCTACCTCGCCACCGCGAAGTCGTCGGTGACCGCCGAGGCCGAGTTCGCGACACCGCCGGCCTTCGGCCCGGAGAAGGAGGACGTGACGGTGGAAGTGACGATCCGCGACGACGCCGGCCAGGAGGCCGTGCACGCCTCGATCCGGCTGCGGATCTCGGCCCGCAAGGTGGCCGCGTAGCCGAAGGGCACCTGAGGACCCGGCCGCTGTGCCACGATCGGGCGGTCATGAGCGCCCCGCCCGACCCCGGCCCCGTCGGTGCCGCCGACGGTCAGGCCCCGGGGCGGCGCGCGGCCACCGCGGGCCAGGTCGTCGCGCAGCGCTTCACCGCCCGCCGCGTCGCGTCGGCGCTCGTGCGCCGGGATCCGGCCCCGCGGGTCGACCCCCTGCGCAGCCACACCCGGGCCACCCTCGCGGGCGTGATCCTCGCGGCCCTCGCGCTCGGCGCGGCCGCGGTCGTCGGCGTGGTCGACCGGCCGGCGGACTGGCGCGGTGCCTCGATCGTCGTCGCCGAGCGCTCCGGCGCCCTCGCCGTCGTCGCGCACGACCCGGACCGCCTGATCGGTGTCCCGAACCTCGCGTCGGCCCGCCTCGTCGCCGCCGCGCTGGCCGGGGCCCCGACGCCCGCCGACCCCGTCGACGTCGCCGACGAGACCCTCGACGCCGCGCCGCGGGCCCGACCGGTCGGCATCGTCGACGCGCCGGCGCTCCCCCCGCCCGACCGGCCGGGACCCGCGGTCTGGTCGGTGTGCGACACCACCTCTCCGGACGCCGAGCCACGGCTCGCCTGGACCCGGCCCCACACGACGACGACCGTCGCCGGGGCGGCCACTCCGCCGGGGCGCCCGCTCGCCCGCGGCGAGGGCCTCGTCGTCGTGGACCGGGCGGGCCAGAACTGGCTGGTTCACGACGGGGTGCGGGCCCGGCTCGACGTCGCCCGCCCGGCGGTCGTCGTGGCGCTCGGCCTCGGAGGGCTGCTGCCGCGCCCGGCGAGCAGCGGCTTCCTCGCCGCCCTGCCCGAGGCGTCGCCGATCACGCCGCCGCCGATCCCCGGCCGCGGGACCTCGGTGCCCGTGGACCTCGCCGGTGAGCGCGCCGGCGGCGTCGTGCGCGTCGTCGGACCCGGGCGGCCCGACACCTACCTGCTGGTGCTGCCCGACGGCGTCGAGGTGGTGCCCGAACTGCTCGCCCGCCTCATCCGCCTCGACGACCCGACGCGCGCGGGCGCGCCGATCCCCACGGTCTCTCCCGCCCAGGTCGCCGCGCCGCCGGTGTCCCGCGCCATCGACGCCCGCGCCTTCCCCGACCCGGCGCCGGTGCCGCTGCCCCCCGACCGCGCGCCGACCGCCTGCACGGACCTCGACGACGCGGACGGGGCCACCGTCGTCACCGTCGCGGCGCAGCCCCCGGGGCCCGGCACCGCGCTGCGCCAGGCCGACGGCTCCGGGGACCGGGTGGACCGGGTGGCGCTGCCCGGCACCGGCGCGGCGGTGCGCACGGTCGGCGGCGGGCCGGACGCGCTGGCGGTCGTGTCGGCGACCGGGTCGGTGCACGGCGTGCAGGACGCCGCGACCGCCGAGGCGCTGGGCCTCGGGCGCACCTTCTCGTCCGCGCCGCAGGCCGTCGTGGGCCTGCTGCCCAGCGGACCGCCGCTCTCGGTGGAGGCCGCGACACGGCCCCTGGGGTGAGGGCCCGGGTCAGGGCGCGGCGACGAGCTTCGGCGCTGCGACCGTGGTCGTCGTGGTCGTCGTGGGCGCCGAGCGCTCGGTCGGCGTCGTCGTGACCACCACCGGCGGGGGCACGACGGGCGCCGGCGGCGGCGTGACGACGACCGGTGCCTCGCTGGTGGGCACCACCGGCGGTGCGACGGCCGTCGTCGTCCGGGGCCGGGGGCGGGTGGTGACACGGACGCGGGGCGAGCGCAGCGGCGCCGCCTCCTCCGTCGTGGGCGCCACCGCGGCGGGCGCCGCCGGGATGGCGGGCACGGACGAGGCGGGGGGCGGCAGCGGCGCCGTCGACGACGACGCCCGCACGAGGGTGAGGGCGAGCGCGGAGCCCGCGACGAGCACCGCCACGAGGGCGATCCCGACCGCGACGAGCAGGCGGCGCCGCCGCGGGTGGGACGCGGCCGGGGTCTCGCCGGCGACGGCCGCGCCTGCGTAGGCGCCGGTGGTCGCGGACGACCCGGTCGAGACGGCCGGACCCGCCACCACCCCGGGCGGCGGGTTGAACGCCCCCGTGGGCGCGGCCATGAGCGCCGGCGAGAGCACCGTCTCGGCGTCGACCCCGACCTCGCGCGAGATCGTGCGGGTGGCGGCCAGGACCTCGTCGGCGTCCGGGCGGGCGTCCGGCTCGTCGGCGGTCATGGCGACCAGGAGCATGCGCAGCGACTCGGGCAGGCCGACGGGGACCATCGGGCGCCGGTGCAGGCGGGCGACGGCCGCCTCGAGCGCGTTGCCGGGGTACTCGCGGCGTCCGGTGATGCACTCGATCAGCACCAGGCCGAG
>JAVXWR010000120.1:0-3584 GCA_032230725.1 Actinomycetota bacterium | reverse complement strand
ACGGCCAGCTGCTGCAGGAGGGCATCAACGAGCTGGGGGCGATGTCGTCGTGGATCGCCGCGGCCACCGCCTATTCCACCAGCGACACCCCGATGATCCCGTTCTACATCTACTACTCGATGTTCGGGTTCCAGCGGGTCGGTGACCTCGCCTGGGCGGCGGGCGACCTGCGGGCGCGCGGGTTCCTGCTGGGAGGGACCGCGGGGCGCACGACGCTGAACGGCGAGGGTCTGCAGCACGAGGACGGCCACTCGCACGTGTTCTCGTCGGTGATCCCCAACTGCGTGTCCTACGACCCGACGTTCGCCCACGAGGTCGCGGTGATCGTCGCGGACGGGCTGCGGCGGATGTACGTCGAGCAGGAGGACGTCTTCTACTACCTGACCCTGATGAACGAGAACTACACCCATCCGGCGATGCCGGGGCTGGGGACCGACGCCGAGGACGCGGCGCGGGAGGGGATCGTGCGGGGGCTCTACCTGCTCTCCGAGGGCGGGTCCGGGGGCGAGCCGCGGGTGCAGCTCATGGGCTCGGGGACGATCCTGCGCGAGGTCATGGCCGCCGCGGAGATGCTCGAGTCCGACTGGGGCGTCGTCGCCGACGTGTGGAGCGCACCCAGCTTCACCGAGCTGCGCCGCGACGGCATCGACGTCGAGCGGTGGAACATGCTGCACCCGACGTCGGAGCCGCGGCTCTCGTGGGTCGAGCAGCAGCTCGCCGGCCGTCCGGCCGGCCCGGTCGTCGCGGCGACGGACTACGTGCGGGCCTTCCCCGACCAGATCCGGGCGTGGATCGTCGGGCGTCGGTTCGAGGTGCTCGGCACCGACGGCTTCGGCCGCTCGGACTACCGCCGGGCGCTGCGCGACTTCTTCGAGGTCGACCGCCGTTACGTGACGGTCGCGGCGCTCTCGGCGCTGGCGCGCGACGGCGTCGTCGAGCGCTCGGTGGTCGCCGATGCGATCGCGAAGTACGAGATCGACCCCGACCGGCCCGCGCCGGCGCACGCCTGAGTCCCTACGTCCGATTGCTGAGGCACCACGATGTCGGCTCCAGCCGCTGCTCAGGTCACCGTCCCGGACATCGGCGACTTCTCCGACGTCCCGATCATCGAGGTGCACGTCTCGCCCGGCGACGTGATCGCCGTCGACGACCCGTTGCTCACCCTGGAGTCCGACAAGGCGACGATGGACGTGCCGTCCTCGCACGCCGGTCTCGTCACCGAGGTGCTGGTCTCGGTGGGCGACAGCGTCAGCCAGGGCACGCCGGTCGTCGTGCTGGACGCGGGCGAGGGCGAGCCGGCCGAGGACGCGCCCACGTCACCGGAACCGGCCCGCGGGCAGGAGGTCGCGGACGCCGAGGCGACCGCCCAGGAGCCCCCGACGGAGACCGGCGCGGCGCCGGTCGCATCGTCACCCGCCCCGTCGTCGGGCTCGAACGGCGCGTCCGACCTGCCGGCCCACGCGGGGCCGAGCGTGCGCAAGCTCGCCCGGGAGTTCGGGGTCGACCTCGGGAGCGTGCCGCCGTCCGGGCCGAAGGGCCGGATCACGAAGAACGACCTGCTGTCGTTCGTGCGTGGTGGGGACGGGGCCTCGGCGCCCGCGGCAGCGCCGGCGGCGTCGTCGGCGGCACCGTCGGGCGGCTCGGGCATCCCCGAGGTCCCCGCACAGGACTTCTCGGTGTTCGGGCCCGTCGAGACCCAGCAGCTCTCGCGCATCACCCGCATCTCGGGGCCGGCACTGCACCGCTCCTGGCTCAACGTCCCGCACGTCACGCACAACGACGACGCCGACATCACCACCACCGACGCCTACCGCAAGGAGCTCGACACCGCCGCGAAGTCCGAGGGCTACCGGGTCACGCTGCTGGCGTTCCTGATGAAGGCCGCGGTGTCGGCGCTCAAGGCCTTCCCGACGGTGAACGCCTCGCTCACCCCGGAGAAGGATGCGCTGATCCTCAAGCGCTACTACCACCTCGGGGTCGCCGTCGACACGCCCGGCGGGCTCGTCGTGCCCGTGATCCGCGACGTGGACCGCAAGGGGATCGTGGACCTGTCCAAGGAACTCGGCGAGGTCTCCGCGCGCGCCCGCGACGGCAAGCTCACCGCCGATGACATGCGCGGCGCCAGCTTCACCATCTCCTCGCTCGGGGGCATCGGCGGCACCGCGTTCACCCCGATCGTCAACGCGCCCGAGGTCGCGATCCTCGGCGTCGTGCGCTCGCGCGTGGCGCCGGTGTGGAACGGGTCGGAGTTCGAGCCGCGCACCCTGCTGCCGCTGTGCCTGTCCTACGACCACCGCGTCATCGACGGCGCGCTCGCCGCCCGCTTCACCCGCCACCTCGCGCACGTCATGGGAGACGAGCGCCGCCTGCTGCTGTAGGTGCGCTGCGCGCTCGTGAGCACTTTCGAGCGCTATAGCCCCCGAAACTGCTCACGAGCGCGAAGCGCACCTACCGACCGGATCAACCGCAAGGAGCACCCCATGGCCGGCGAGATCGTGGTCGAGGTCCCCGACATCGGGGACTTCACCGACGTCCCCGTCATCGAGGTCCACGTCGCGGTCGGCAGCGAGGTCGCCCTCGACGAGCCGCTGCTGACGCTCGAGTCCGACAAGGCGACGATGGACGTGCCCGCCGAGGTCGCGGGCACCGTGCGCGAGCTGCGCCTCGGCGTCGGGGACCGCGTGTCGCGGGGGAGCCCGATCCTCGTCCTCGACCCGGCCGACACCGGACCGGACGAGTCCTCCACCCCGGCGCCCACGCAGAAGACCTCCACCGCGTCCACCCCGTCCGCGTCGGCACACACCCCCGCCGACGCCCCCGCGGCCGCCGCGGACGGCAACGAGGACCGCCACGTCGGGCTGCTCGTGCTCGGCGCCGGGCCCGGCGGCTACACCGCGGCGTTCCGCGCGGCCGACCTCGGGCTCGAGGTCATGGTCGTCGACGGCCGAGACACCCTCGGCGGGGTCTGCCTCAACGTCGGCTGTATCCCGTCGAAGGCGCTGCTGCACGCCGCTAAGGTGATCGCCGAGACCAAGGAGATGGGCGAGCACGGCCTGTCCTTCTCCGCGCCGACGATCGACCTCGACCGGCTGCGGTCGTGGAAGGACGGCGTCGTCGGCAAGCTCGTCGGCGGCCTGGCCGGCCTGGCCAAGCAGCGCAAGGTCACGACGCTGCAGGGCACCGGCCGGTTCGTCTCCCCGCACCGCGTGGAGGTCACGGGCACGGACGGGAGGACGAGCGTCATCGGGTTCGACCAGGCGATCGTCGCGGCCGGTTCCGAGCCGGTGCGGCTGCCGTTCGTCCCCCACGACGACCCGCGGGTGCTCGACTCGACCTCCGCGCTCGAGCTGCGCGACATCCCGGAGCGGCTGCTCGTGCTCGGCGGCGGGATCATCGGGCTCGAGATGGCCACGGTCTACGCCGAGCTGGGCTCACGGATCACCGTCGTCGAGCTGATGGACCAGCTCATCCCAGGGGCGGACAAGGACCTGGTCAAGCCGCTGGCGAAGCACATCGGCGCCCGCTACGAGAACGTCTACCTGTCCACCAAGTGCACCAACGTCGAGGCCACCGACAAGGGCCTC
>JAVXWR010000256.1:0-5818 GCA_032230725.1 Actinomycetota bacterium | reverse complement strand
CACGGCCGCCGCCTCCGCACCAGGGCTGGCCGTGGAACTGGTCCAGCTCAACCAGGCAAGGCGTCGAAGCTGTGGGGCCAGTGCATGAGCAGGCCACCCCGACCCCGACCCCCAGCGGAAGTACCGCCTCCGGCACCGGCTCGACGTCCGGGACGACCGCGCAGACGTCCGAGGATCCGGGGGAGGCCGCGGTCAGGAACGCGCGGGCCAAGCTCGACCAGGACAGGGCTGCTCGCATCCAGGCCGACCAGGCGACGGACAACCTCGACCTCGTGGCGCCGGAGGACGGCACCGTCGTGAGCCTCGACGGGCTCGTCGGGCAGATCGCGGGCCCGCAGGGCATCGTCCTCAGCTCGACGGCGACCGGGAACCCGGCGGGCGGGCGGCTGCCCGACGGCTCGGCGATCTCGAGCGGCGCCGGCTCGGGCCAGTCGGCGACGACGGGGAGCTCGACGGCATCGGCGGCCGGCGCGGCCGCGGGCGGCGCCGCGGCCAGCACGGGGTCGACCGGGGCGAGCGTCACGGCGGCGCCGAGCGCACCCGCCGTCATGACCATCGCCAACCTGGCCGCGATGCAGGTGCTCGCCCAGGTGCCCGAGCTCGACGTCGGGAAGGTCGCGAACGGCCAGCCCGTCGCGGTCTCGGTCAACGCGCTGCCCGGGCAGAAGATCCCGGGGTCGGTGACGTCGATCAACCTGCTCCCGGGGTCGCAGACGACGGTCCAGTACGGGACCGCCGTGCTGCTGCCGACGCCTCCGCCGGGGATGCGGCCCGGGATGTCGGCCAGCGTCTCGATCACCACCCGCCAGGCGAACGACGTCACCTTCCTGCCCTCGGTGGCGGTCACGCCGGTCGGCGGCCCGGACTCCGGGCAGGGAACGGTCCAGGTCCTGCAGCCCGACGGCTCCACGGCGCCGCGCACGATCGGCACCGGCCTGAGCTCGGACACCGTCACCCAGGTGACCTCGGGGCTCTCCCTCGGCGACCTCGTCGTGCTGCCCGACCAGTCGGCCAGCTCGGCCGCCACGGTCCGCGGCCTCAACGGCGGCGGCGGGCGGGGCGGCGGTGCCGGTGGAGGCGGCGGGGCCGGGCGATGACGGACCCCGCGGACGCCCCGGTCCTCGACGTCCGGCGGATGTCGAAGGTCTACGGCGAGGGCGAGACGGCGGTGCACGCGCTGCGCGACGTCAACCTCGTGGTGCGCCGGGGCGAGTACGTGGCCGTGGTCGGACAGTCCGGGTCGGGCAAGTCGACGCTGCTGAACATCCTCGGGTGCCTCGACGGTCCGACGTCGGGCCGCTACCTGCTCGACGGCCTCGACGTCGCCGACCTCGACGAGCGGCAGCAGTCGGTCCTGCGGAACCGGCAGATCGGGTTCATCTTCCAGTCGTTCAACCTCATCCCGCGGACGAGCGCCTTCGCCAACGTCGAGCTGCCGATGGTCTACGCGGGCGTCTCCCGCCGGGACCGGCGGGCACGCACCCTCGCGGCACTGGACCTCGTCGGCCTCGCCCACCGGACCGACAGCCGGCCGAACCAGCTCTCCGGCGGGCAGCAGCAACGCGTCGCGGTCGCGCGCGCCCTCGTCACCAGACCCGCCCTGCTGCTGGCCGACGAGCCCACCGGCAACCTCGACACCGCGAGCACCGACGACGTGCTGGAGCTCTTCGCCAACCTGCACGCCACCGGGCGGACCATCGTGCTCATCACCCACGACCACGACGTGGCCGAGCGGGCCGACCGCACCGTGGTCGTCACCGACGGGCGTCTCACGGAACAGGCCGGCTCGCGGTCGTGAGCAGCGTCGAGATCCTCCGGTTCGCGGTCCGTGCCCTGGTGGCCAACGGGTTGCGGTCGCTGCTGACGATGCTCGGGATCATCATCGGGATCGCCGCGGTCATCCTGCTGACCGCCCTGGGCAACGGCGCCGCCAAGTTCATCCAGAGCCAGATCACCGGGCTGGGGGCCAACAGCATCACCGTGGTCGCGCGGGCGGCGAGCGGGACGGCGGGCGCCTCCGCGGGCGCGGCCGCCCGGCCGCTGACCCCCGCCGACGCGGCGGCGCTGGCCGACCCGCAGGGCGCGCCCGACGTCGCCTACGTCGCGCCGGTGGTACAGACCTCGGCGACGGTCGCGTCGGGGCCGAACTCCGAGACCGACACGGTCATCGGCAGCACCCCCGACTACTTCCCCGGGTCGAACCAGATCGTCGCCTCCGGACGCGCGTACGACCAGGCCGACCTGACGTCGGCCCGTCCCGTCGCCGTCCTCGGGCGGACCGTCGCCGACGACATGTTCGGCGTCGGGTCGGTCCCGCTCGGGCGGACGGTCAACCTCAACGGCTCGCCGTTCCAGGTGATCGGCATCCTGCAGGCCAAGGGGCAGGGCGGCCCCGGGGCCAACCCCGACACGAACGTGCTCGCCCCGCTGCCCGCGGTCCAGAGCACCTTCACGGGGTTCGGCAACCTGAACCAGATCGTGGTCGGCGCCCGGTCGACGGATACGCAGAACGCGGCGGAGTCCGAGGTCTACTCGATCATCGACCGCCGCCACGGCATCACCAACCCGAACAACCGCGACTACCAGCTCATCAGCTCGGCGCAGATCGCCCAGGTCCTCGACTCGACCCTCTCGACGTTCTCCCTGCTGCTCGCGGGGATCGCGGGGATCTCGCTGCTGGTCGGCGGGATCGGGATCACGAACATCATGCTGGTCTCGGTCACGGAGCGGACCCGGGAGATCGGCATCCGGAAGGCGCTCGGTGCCCCGCCGTCGGCGATCCTCGGTCAGTTCCTCGTCGAGTCGGTGATCCTCTCGGCGCTCGCCGGGCTGATCGGGGTGGCCATCGGGGTCGGGGGGACCCTCATCCCGCTCCCGGGCGGCTTCCGCGCCGTCGTCGTCCCCTCGGCGGTCGTCGTGGCGGTGGTGGTGTCCATCGCCATCGGGGTGTTCTTCGGGGGCTATCCGGCGCGCCGCGCGTCGCGACTGCGCCCCATCGAGGCCCTGCGACGTGAGTGAAGGCGCGGGCACGGGCACGGACCAGCAGGGAGGAATCACCGATGGCGCACGAGGACGAGGCACGTTCGCAGGAGTCCGCGGAGACGCCGGAGACGCCGGAGACGGCGGCGGACGAGCGCGAGACCGTCGTGCACGGCACGTCGGGCCCGTCCGGGTCGTCCGGCTCGCGGGACGAGGGCTCCGACACCGGACCGATCCGCATGCCCAGCCCGCAGCCGAGGTTCGGGCCCGACACGGTGGGCCGGGACGGCGGGCCGGCGCGGGGATGGGAGGACGCGTCGGCCGGCCGGAGGACCGAGTCGCGTCCCCCGACGTCGGCCGAGGTGCTGGACCAGCCGATGGACGACACCGACGTCCGCGAACGCCTCAGCCGTCCCGGGATGGCCCGCTCGACCCGCATCCTGCTGCTGGTCCTCGGGGCGATCGTCTTCCTCGGCGCCGGCCTGCTCATCGGGCGGTACACCGCGCCGCCGACGGGCCCGGGGTCGGTGCCGCCCACCCTCGGGACGATCGAGGCCGTGGACACGCCGCCGGGCGGGTCGCCGGTGATGACCGTGCGGGGCGCCGACGGTTCCCTGACCGCGCTCCAGACCACCCCGGGGACCGTCGTGGCCACGCCGTCGGTGGCCGGCAACGGGGCGCTGCGCGTCGGGGAGCAGGTGACGGTCACCGGCGAGCGCGACCAGCGCGGGGAGACCATCGCGACCCGGGTGGACCTGCCGGCGCGGTAGGCCGCCCGGGCGACCCGATGATCATCAGCACTGGAGGCAGCCCCGACCGCGCTCGGGCGTGCGCTGTGTGCCCCTGATCAACGAGTGCTCGGGCGCCCGTCCGCGAGGGGCACGTGAGGCATGCTCGGACGTGCCACGCCCTGCGCGGTGTGCCCCTGATCAACGACGTCCGCGCTCCGACGACCGGTTGCGCCCGACCCGCTACTCTCCCGCCCGTGAGCGAGAACGCAGCTGCCGAGATCGCCGCCGGCTACGCCACGGAGGGTGCCGCGCTCGAGCTCGGCGCGGTCGTGGTCGACAACGCCGCCGACAGGTCCGCCCGTGTCCGCATCCCGTTCGCGACGCTGAACCGTCACGGCCTCGTCGCGGGGGCGACCGGCACGGGCAAGACGAAGACGCTGCAGAACCTCGCCGAGCAGTGCTCCGCGGCCGGGGTCCCGGTGCTGCTCGCCGACGTCAAGGGCGACCTGTCCGGCCTGGCCCGCCCCGGTGAGACGAGCGACCGGACCGCGAAGCGCGCGCAGGAGACCGGGGACGACTGGACCCCGACGGCGTTCCCGGTGCGGTTCCTCTCGCTCGGCGCCTCGGGGATCGGCGTCCCGGTGCGCGCGACCATCACCGCGTTCGGCCCGATCCTGCTGTCGAAGGTGCTCGCCCTCAACGCCACGCAGGAGTCCACGCTCGGGCTGATCTTCCACTGGGCCGACCAGAAGGGCCTCGCGCTGCTGGACACCAAGGACCTGCGCGCGGTCATCCAGCACCTGCTCTCCGACGAGGGCAAGGCCGAGCTCAAGGGGATCGGCGGGGTGTCGGCGTCGACGGCCGGGGTGATCCTGCGGGCCCTGGTGAACCTCGAGGCCCGCGGCGGCGACGAGTTCTTCGGCGAGCCGGAGTTCGACCCGGCCGACCTGCTGACCGTGGAGAACGGGCAGGGCGTGGTCACCCTGCTCGAGCTGGCCGACCAGCAGGCCGACCCGACCCTCTTCTCCACCTTCCTCATGTGGCTGCTCGCCGAGCTCTTCGAGGACCTCCCCGAAGCCGGCGACATCGACAAGCCCAAGCTCGTCTTCTTCTTCGACGAGGCGCACCTGCTCTTCGCGGACGCGTCCAAGGCGTTCCTGGACCGCATCGAGCAGACGGTCAAGCTGATCCGGTCGAAGGGGGTTGGCGTCTTCTTCTGCACGCAGCTGCCGACCGACATCCCCAACGACGTCCTGTCCCAGCTCGGCGCCCGGGTGCAGCACGCGCTGCGTGCCTTCACCCCGGACGACCAGAAGGCCCTGACACGGACCGCGCGGACCTACCCGAAGTCGAAGGTCTACGACATCGAGGAGGCGCTGACCTCGCTGGGCATCGGGGAGGCCATCGTCACGGTGCTCTCCGAGCGGGGTGCGCCGACGCCGGTGGCGTGGACGCGGCTGCGACCTCCGCGCTCGCTCATGGCCGCGATCGGCGAGCCGGCGGTGACGGAGGCGGCGAAGGCGTCGCCCCTCTGGCCCCGCTACGGGGAGACGGTCGACCGGGAGTCCGCCTACGAACGGCTCGCCGCCCGCACGGGGGCCAACCAGGCGCCGGAGACGCCGGCGAACACCGTCCCGGCCGACCAGCCCCCGCAGCCCGCGCCGCCGCAGGCCCCGCCGCCCGAACAGGACGAGGGACCGGGTCTGTTCGAGAAGGCGATGAAGAGCTCGCTCTTCAAACAGATCGTGCGGTCGGTCGCGCGGGAGGCGACCCAGGAGATCACCCGCGGGGTGTTCGGGACCGCCCGCCGCCGCCGCTGACCTCGTCCGGCGTTCACCGTCGGCGGACGCCGCCGTGACCCCGGGCACCGCGGCGCGCGGCCGGGCGTCGGTGCCCCGGGGTACATTGAGCAGATCAGGGCTTCCCTGGAACGGAGCCCGGGCGGGCACCGCGCGGACGTCGTCGTAGGCGGCGCCGGTGTGGTGGACCACGGTCCGGGAGTCGACACGGCAGCAGTCAACCCGGGGAGGGTCGAGGCCGGACCGGCCGTCACCGTATGGACCGCAAGCGCCTGCTCCGCAATCCACTGATCTGGATCGTGGTGCTCT
>JAVXWR010000224.1:0-7237 GCA_032230725.1 Actinomycetota bacterium | reverse complement strand
CGAGGTGCTCGAGGCCGCCCGGGGGCTCGACGACGGCGACGCCGACGGGGAGCTCTTCGGCTGCCCGCTCGACGACCGCGGGCTGGGCCTCGGCATCGAGGAGCGCTACCGCCTGCGGGCCCGGTTCGCCGGCTCCCCGGCCGAGCGGTTCGCCCTGGTCGACGCCGCGAACGACGCCCGCCCCTGGACCGCCCGATGAGCCCCGGCGGCACCACGGCCACCGACGGGGCCGTCTGCGAGACCTGCGGCGAGCGCGGCGAGCCCGGGGACCGGTTCTGCGAGGGGTGCGGGACCTCGTTGCCGGCCACCGAGGGCCCGGCGCCCGCGGCCCGCGAGGACACCCACGCGCGGCCGATCACCGCGCGCACGGCGGCCCCCGGGTCGGGGTCGGGGGACCTCGACGGTTCCGGGGGCGACGGCTACAGGAACGGCCACGGCGACGACGACGCCGACGGGCCCGTCGCCGCGCACGGCGACCACTCCGGGGACGGCCACGGGGAGCACGGCGCCGGGCGGGATCACCACGGGGCCCGCGCCGAGGACGACGCCGACGGGCTCGGCTACGACCCCGACGACCGCGACCACGCCGAGCGCGCGGTCCGGGGCGCGGCGGCGATCACCGACGTCGGCCGGGTCCGCCCCGCCAACGAGGACGCCTTCGGCCTGGTCCGGCTCCCGCTGACCGGGACCGGTCGCGACATCGTGGTCGGGGTGGTGTGCGACGGGGTCGGCTCGGTGCGGGGCAGCGCGGCGGCCTCGGCGGTGGCGTGCGGATCGGTGCTCACGACGGCCCGCGACGCCGTGGCGCACCCCGACCCGGCCGACCCGGACCTCGCCGACACCGGCGGCATCGACGTCACCGACCTCGCCTACACCTGCGCCGAGGCCGCGGTCGAGGCGGTCACCGCGCTCGCCCGGCCCGGCCACGACAACCCCGCCTGCACCTACGTCACGGCCATGGTCGTGGGCGACGTGCTCGTCGTGTCGTGGATCGGCGACAGCCGCGCGTACTGGCTGGTCCCCGACGAGCCCGACGCGTCGTGCGTGCTCACCACCGACGACTCGTGGGCGGCCGAGGCGGTCGCGGTCGGCCTGCTCGGTCCGGACGCGGCGTACTCCGACCCCCGGGCCCACGCCATCACCCGCTGGGTCGCCGCCGACGGACCACCGGGCCCCGCCCACGTCGTCGCCCACGCCGCGGACCGGCCCGGAGTCCTGCTGATCTGCAGTGACGGGCTCTGGAACCACATCCCCCACCCCGCCGACCTCGCCCGCCTGGTCCACGCCGACGGGCCGCCGTCGACGGCGCGGGCCATGCTGGAGGCGGCACTGAACGACGGCGGCACGGACAACACCACCCTCGTCGTCGTGGACGTCGCACCGGAGGGGAGCACCGCGTGACCACCCCCGCCCCGTCGTTCACCCTCGAGGCGTTCCACAACGAGTACCTGCCCGAGGGGGGCGGCGAGGTCGACGTGATCGTCTCGGTCACCGCGAGCGGGCTCGGCGCGGCGACGACGAGCACCGACGCGGCCGAGGTCATCGTCATCGACTGCTCGGGCTCCATGGGCGACCCGGCCGCCAAGATCGCCGCGGCGCGGCGCGCCACCCGGGCCGCGATCGACGCGCTGCCCGACGGCGTGCTCTTCGCCGTGGTCGCCGGCCGCCACGACGCCCGCATGGTGTTCCCGCGGTCCGAGCGCATGGTGGTGCTCGACCGGATCACCCGGCGGCAGGCGCGCGCCGCCGTCGAGGGCCTCTTCCCCAGCGGCGGCACGGCGATCGGTACCTGGCTCCGGCTCGCCGAGCGGCTGCTCGCCCCGCACCGACGCCGGCTGCGGCACGCGGTGCTGCTCACCGACGGCCGCGACGAGCACGAGACCCCCGAGGACCTCGCCGCGGCGCTGGACGCCTGCGACGGCGCGTTCACCTGCGACGCGCGCGGGGTCGGCACGGACTGGGTGGTCGACGAGGTCCGCGGGATCGCCTCGCGCCTGTTGGGGACGGCCGACATCGTCGCCGAGCCGGAGAACCTGGCCGCGGACTTCGAGGGCATCGTCGGGCGGGCGATGGGCAAGGGCGCGGGTGACGTGGCGCTGCGGGTGTGGACGCCGCGCGGCGCGACGGTGCGGGCGGTCAAGCAGGTGTCGCCCGCCGTCGAGGACCTCACCGAGCGGCGGACACCGGACCCGGCGAAGCCGCTGATCGGGCTCTACCCGACCGGCGCGTGGGGCGACGAGACCCGCGAGTACCACGTGCGCGTGACCCTGGACCCGCTCGCCGCGGGCGAGGAGATCCTGGCGGCGCGGGTCGGCATCGCGGCGCCCTCGGTCTCGGACACCCCGCTCGGCGAGACGCGGGTCCGGGTGACCTGGACGCCCGACTCGGCGCTGTCGACCCGCCTGAACAACCGCGTCGCCCACTACACCGGGCAGGCCGAGCTCGCCGAGGCGATCCAGGAGGGGCTCGACGCCCGGCGCAGCGGCGACGTCCGCACCGCCACCGCGCGGCTGGGGCGTGCGGTCGCGCTGGCCGCGGAGTCGGGCCACGAGGAGACGTCGGCGCTGCTGGAGCGGGTCGTCGAGGTCGAGGACCCCGCGACGGGCCGCGTGCGGCTGCGCCGGGAGGTCACGGCGGCCGACGAGATGACCCTGGACGTGCGCTCCTCCAAGACGGCCCGGGTCCGGGAGGGTTGATGGTCCGCTGCCGCCACGGGCACGACTCCGAGACCCCCGACTTCTGCGACGAGTGCGGCGTGCCGATCGACGACGCCGCCCCGGCCGCCGCGGCGAGCGCGCCCGCGCGCTCGTCGTCGGGGGCGTCGAGCGGCCCGGTCGCGCCGGCCCGGCCGGCTCCTCCGGCGTCGTTCCCCGGCGAGGTGTGCCCCCGGTGCGGCACCCCGCGCACCGGGCGGTTCTGCGAGGAGGACGGGCACGACTTCGTCGTCTCGGGCTCGACCCCGGCCCCCGCGCCCGACGCCTCCCCCACGCCGGGCCCGGTGCCGGCGAGTGCGCCGTCCTCGAACGGGCACGGCTGGGTCGTCACCGTCGAGGCCGACCGCCGCTACTACGAGTCGATGGTCGCCCGCGAGGGCCCGGACATCGCCGCGGTCACCTTCCCGAACTACTACCCGCGCGCGGAGGTCCCGCTGGTCGGCGAGGAGGTCCGGGTCGGGCGTCGGCGGGTGCGCGGGTCGGCGACACCGCCCCACGTCGACCTCGCGGGCCCGCCCCTGGACCCCGGGGTGTCCCACCTCCACGCGGTGCTGCTGCCGCTGCCCGACGACGACGGATGGTCGGTCCTCGACCCGGGGTCCACCAACGGCACCACGATCAACTACGCCGACGAGCCGATCGCCCGGGACACGGTGGTCCCGCTGCGCGACGGCGACCGGGTACACGTGGGCGCCTTCACGACCCTGGTCCTCGCCCGGCGCTGACCGTCGGGAGCCGCCGCGCGGTCGGGAGCCACCGCGCTCTCGGGAGGCACTCCCGACGCCCCGTCCGGCGACCGGTCGGGAACGGGCCCCGCGTCCGGGCGGCCGTCGTCACCGGGGCCGCGCCGAGGGCCGAGGAGATCCAGGTCGCGCTGGGTGATCACGGAATGGTCCCCACCGCGTGGATGTCCGACGACGCCGTCGGTCCGCTGTCCGGGCTCGCTGCCATGTCCGTCCCCCGATCCGCGGGCCGCGCAGGGAGCCCCGGGGTCCGGGGCGAGCTCGTCGCCATCGTGCGCGCCGGGGCGTGAGGTGGCGCGCCGAGGTGCATCCAGCCTAGCGAGGGCCGTCGGTCGCGACGGTGCGCAGTCACGTGCGGGCCGTCCTCGCCGCGCTCGACGTGCACTCCCGGCTCGGCGCGGCGTCGTTCGCGCTGCGCCACGGGGTCGTCGGCGCGAGCGCCACCGGGCGCGCGCCGTCGCACCGGGCCGGCTGAGCCGACCCGGGGTCAGGTCGTGCCGGCCTGCCACTGCGCCCACGGCACCGCCCAGTCGCCCCAGCGGTCCCACAGCGGGAGCGCCGGGCCGCCGGAGTTGGCGACCTCGACGACGTCGCCGACGCCGAAGTGGTCGAAGAACCACTGCGCGTCGGCGGGGCTGAGGTTCACGCACCCGTGGGAGACGTTGTCGGTGCCCTGCTGGCCGACCGACCACGGCGCGGAGTGGACGAACTCGCCGTCGTTGGAGATGCGCTCGTCGAGGAGCACGGTCTCCTTGTAGTAGCCCGGCTGCCCCGGCATGACGCCGTAGGTGGCCGAGTCCATGACGACGCTGGGCTCCTTGTCGGAGATGACGTGCGTGCCGGTGTGGGTCGGGAACTGCGCCGACCCGAGGCTGATCTTCATGGTCCTGACCAGCGCGCCGTTGTCGAAGATCTGCATCTGCTCGGCGCCGCCGTCGGCCTTGGCGACCCACGCGTCGTGCACGTGGAAGGTCTCGTGGATGTCCTTGGCGCCGAACGCCCCGTTGCCGAGGTCGGCGCCGAGGAGCTTGCCCTCGAGGGTGATCGAGGTGCCGGGCTTCCAGTAGGCCTGTGGCCGGTAGTCCACCTGGGTCGAGGAGATCCAGTGCCAGGCCCCGGGCTGCGGCGGGGTCGAGGTCACCGAGAGCGCCTTGACCGCCGCGTCCTTGTCCGCGACCGCATGGGAGAACGTCACCGCCACCGGCTGGCCGACCCCGACGTCCGTGGCGCCCGGGTCGACGGCCGCGCTGTCGGTCTGCTTCGGCGTCAGCGTGGTCACCGTCGACTGCAGGTGCGTCGGTGCCCCCTGGGGGGAGACGGCGTCGGCGACGACGGTGTAGGTGCGGCCGAAGGCGAGCGGCTCGGTGGTGGTCCAGGTGGCGCCGTCGGGCGAGACGGTCCCGGCGATGACGGCCCCCGAGGGGTTCGTCATGTGGACCCCGGTGATCCGGCCGCCGTCGGCGTGCACGTGCACGGGGGCGGTGGGGTTCACCTCCGCCGCCGGGTCGACGGTGACCCGGGGCCCGGGCGGGGGCAGGGCGGACGTCGGGGACCCCGCCGATGCGGCCGGGGAGGAGCCCGCCGCGGTGGTGGGGGCGCCGCCGGAACAGGCGGCGGCCCCGAGCACGAGGACCGCAGCCGCGGCGAGCACCGCCGGGACGCGCCACGCGGGGGCCGATCCGTGCCGACCCGGTCCACGGCGCACCGCACGCCACATCGTCACGGACGTGTCCTCGCTCCCCGGCACCGAGTGCGCCGAGGCCGACGGTCCCACACCGACCTCGCCGCCCCGCGGAACGGGTCGGGGTGTTTCCGCAGGTCCAGCGCCTGATTCGTGCCCTGGTGGGTACCGCCCGACCGGTTCGTCCGCCGTGCGCGCTCAGAGCGGACGGCGGTTGCGCAGGTGCGCGGGCGTGGACGTGAGCGCGACCACGATGTCGAACACGTCGCTGTACTCGCGGTCCGGGATCTGGTCGATCTTGGCCCGGGTCAGCGGGTCGACGCCGAAGTCGTCGGCGGCGACCGCGATCTGCCAGGGCCGCACGGGGAACGCGATCCCGTCCAGCACCTCGGCGACTGCAGAAGCCCTCACGCACGCCACAGGTACCGGCGGTAACAGGTAACCGTCAACGTGATCGTCGCGGCGTGTGACGCTCACCGAGCGGACCGAACCGCCCGGGGTGGCTTCGAGTGCGCTCGAAGGCCTAGCGTCGGAGCCATGACCGCAGTGGGCACCGTCCCGGGGACCGGGGCCGTCGAGATCCCTCCGGACGAGGTCGCCCGGGCCGACCCGCACGCCCATCCCGCGACCCGCCTGCGGACGATCCTCGACTCGGTGACCGCGGCGGACGGCACGCTGCCGCCACTGAACGACGAGCTCGTCCGGGCCATGAAGCTGCCCGACGACCTGCCCGCGCCCCTCGGGATCTCCGAGGTCGCCGAGATCACCGGGATCACGGCTCACACGCTGCGCTACTACGAGCGGATCGGCCTCGTCGAGGCCGACCGCGACGCCGCCGGGCGCCGGATCTACGACCGCGCCGCGCTCGGCCGGATCGCCTTCGTGACCTGGTTGCGGCTCTCGGGGATGCCGATCGCCGGGGTGAGCCGGTACCTCGACCTGGTCAAGGCCGGGCCGCACACCCAGGACGAGCGGCTCGCCCTGCTCCTCGAGCAGCGGGCGGCCGTCATCGCGCAGCTGCGTGACCTGCAGGGCGCCCTCGCCGTCGTCGACTACAAGATCACCACCTACGGCGGGAGCTGCGGCGCCTGACCCGGTACGTGCGCGGACCGTGGCGACGCCGCGTCCGGACTCGTCCGCCCGGGTCGGCACCCCCGATCGGTGATCGCCGCGGGTAACCTCCCCCCGGACGGACAGGGGTGCCACGAGACCGACTCCGGGGGACGGTGTGACGGTGACGGAGGTCGGGATCGGCGCCGGCATCGGGCGCTACCGACTCGAGGAGCTCCTGGGCCGGGGCGGTATGGGCGAGGTCTGGCGCGCCTACGACACCGGCCGGGAACGGTGGGTCGCGCTCAAGCTGCTGCTCGAGCCGCTGGCCCAGGACGAGGAGTTCGTCGCGCGCTTCCGGCGCGAGGCCCGGCTCGCCGCCCGGCTCTCCGACCCGCACATCCTGCCGATCCACGACTTCGGCGAGCTCGAGGGCCGCCTCTACATCGACATGCGCATGGTCGACGGTCCCTACCTCGCCAAGGTGGTCGCGCGCGGCCCCGTCCCGCCCGACCGGACCGCCGCCATCGTCTCCCAGGTCGCGAGCGCCCTCGACGCCGCGCACACCGGCGGGCTGGTCCACCGCGACGTCAAGCCGGCGAACGTGCTGCTGGCGGCGCGCGACCCCGTGTTCGCCTACCTCACCGACTTCGGCGTGGCCGCCGAGCAGAACCGCTCCGACGGGCTGACCGAGGCGGGCACCGTCATCGGCACCCTCGCCTACCTCGCCCCCGAGACCTTCGAGGGCATCCCCCCGGGCCCGGCGTCGGACGTCTACGCGCTGGGCTGCGTCCTGGCCGAGATGCTGATCGGGCACCCGCCCTTCAAGACCTCCACCCCCGCGCAGGCGCTGCGCGCCCACGTCAACGAGCCGCCGCCGCGGCCCTCGGAGCGCGACTCCCGCGTGCCGGCGGCCTTCGACGACGTCGTGGCCCGGGCGATGGCCAAGGACCCCGCCCGCCGCTACCGCAGCGCCGGCGAGCTGGGCGCGGACCTCGTGGCCGCGGTGGGGAGCCGGTCGCGGCCCCGGTCGGCGTCGACCTCCGCGA
>JAVXWR010000186.1:0-2818 GCA_032230725.1 Actinomycetota bacterium | reverse complement strand
TCGACGAGGTCAAGATGAAGCTGGCGGGCCTGGGGCTGGCCCTCAAGGACAGCCCGCCCGGGTTCGACCCGAGCGCCGCGGCCGCCGACTACCCGTCGGAGGGCTACGAGTCCTTCAGCGACGGCGGCGGGTACGGCTCCTTCGGGACCGAGGACGGCCAGGACTTCGCCGAGACGGAGCAGTTGTAGCCGACACAGCAGCTCTAGCACCACCGCAACTCTGACGTTCTGCCCCCGGCCGGCCCGCGCGACGGGCCGGCCGGAAAGGCGGCTGAGACAGGAGCACCATGCCCACCCCCACCACGGGCCCCCGCCTCGGCGGATCCCCCGCGCACCAGAAGCTGATGCTGGCCAACCTGGCCACGTCGCTGTTCACGCACGGCCGGATCCACACGACGCGGGCCAAGGCCGAGCGCCTGCGCCCGTACGCCGAGCGCCTGATCACCAAGGCGAAGAAGGGCGACCTGCACAACCGTCGCGAGATCTCGCAGCAGATCCGCGACAAGGACGTCGTGCACCGCCTGATGGCCGAGATCGGCCCGTTCTTCTCCGACCGGCCCGGCGGCTACACGCGGATCAGCAAGACGCTGCCCCGCAAGGGCGACAACGCCCCGATGGCGATCATCGAGCTGGTCAACGAGAAGCTCGCGTCGACCGAGGCGTCGGCGGCCACGCGGTCGGCGGCCAACCGTGAGGTCGGTGGCCCGGCCGGCGGTGCCGCTGCCACGGCGGCGACGATCGCGGCGGCGGAGTCGTCCGAGGCGCCGGAGTCCGCGCAGTCCTCCGAGTCGGCTGACGTCGAGGACACCCCGTCCGACCTCGCCCCGTCCGACGACGCGACCGAGGCGGCCGAGGCCGAGCAGGCCGTCGGCACAGACGCCGAGCCGGAGGTCCCCGAGGCCGAGGCCGCCGCGTCCGGGGACACCGAGGTCCCCGGGGCGATGGCGGACAACGCCTCGTCGAGCGCCGGTCTCGAGAAGACCGACGACGACACCGAGGGCACGTCCTGACCGGACCCACCCCCGAGCACGACCCCGGGCCCGCCGTCGACCGCGACGGCGGGCCCGCGGCGTCTGCACCAGGTGAGGACGGCGCCGTGCTCCCGTCAGGGGACGGCGAGCACGCCGAGAGGGAGGGTCCGTCGCCGACGCGGCTGCGGCTCGACCTCGCCTACGACGGCACCGACTTCGCCGGCTGGGCCCGCCAGCCCGGGCTGCGCACGGTGCAGGGGGTGCTCGAGGAGACCCTCTCCACGCTCGGGCGCGCCCCCGTGGCGCTCACCGTCGCCGGGCGCACCGACGCGGGTGTGCACGCCGACGCGCAGGTCGCCCACGCCGACGTGCCAGTGTCCGGCACCGCCCTGCTCACCGACGGCGTCGTGCCCGACGGGCTGGTCCGTCGGCTCGCGCGGATGCTCCCGCCCGACGTCCGCGTGCGTGCCGTGACCGTCGCCCCCGCCGGGTTCGACGCGCGCTTCTCCGCGTTCCGCCGCCACTACGCCTACCGCGTGTGCACCGCCCCCTCCGGCCCCGAGCCCCGTCGGGCCCGCGACACCCTGCGCTGGCCCCGCCCCCTCGACGTCGCCGCCATGACGGACGCGGGCCGGGGACTGCTCGGCGAGCACGACTTCGCCGCGTTCTGCCGCCCCCGCGAGGGCGCCACCACGATCCGCGAGCTCCAGCACCTGTCCTGGTCCGTCGTGACCGAGGAGCGCGACGTCCTCGAGGCGCGCCTGTCCGCCGACGCGTTCTGCCACTCCATGGTCCGCTCGCTGGTCGGCGCGCTCCTGGCCGTGGGCGAGGGCCGGCGCCCGGTGGACTGGCCCGCCACGCTGCTCGAGCACCGGTCGCGGTCCTCCGAGGTCCATGTGGTGGCGGCCCACGGGCTGCGCCTGACCGGCGTCGACTACCCCGACGACGCCGGGCTCGCGGCCAGGGCGGCGACGACGCGGGCGGTGCGCCGCTGGGCCGGTGAGCCCGGGCCCGTCTCGCCTGCCCCTCCGCCCCGGTGATCACCAGCACGTGAGGCACGCGCCCGGCGCCGCGGAGCTGCCTCGTGTGCCCTTCGTCGGGGCCGAGGAACCTCAGCTGCGCCGGACCGGGCCGAGCAGCGCGGTCTCCCGCTCGGCCGTGACGAGGTCCAGACGGCGCCACAGGTTGCGGCCGAGGACGACGACGCCGTGGTCGGGCAGCGTCCGCAGGGTCTCGGCCATGGGCTCGGTGAGCCGCCAGAGCCGGGCGGCCAGGTCCGCCTCCTGCGGGGGCATCCGCCCGAGCAGCACGACGTCGGCGTCGTCGGCGGCGTCGGCGACCGCCGGGGACAGGGCGGGCAGGACGAACAGCGTCGCCCGCCACGGCCCGCTCGGCGGAGGTGGACCGGCCGCGGTGGCGCCGCGGTCGTGCACGGCGAGCAGGGCGTCGGTGTCCCCGGGTCGCGGCGCGGTCTCGCCGTCGTCGGGCCGCTCGTCGGCGCCGATCCGGACGCGGCCGGGGTCGGCGGCGGCCCGCGCGACGGGCTCCCACGCGGCGCGACGACCCGTCGTCACCGTGACGCGGGCGCCCTGCCCGGCCGCGCGCAGGGCGATCTGGCGGGCGAGGTGCAGGGCGCCGAGGACGACGACGCGGGTCGGCAGCGGCCGCAGCAGCGCGAGCGTGACGGGCGCGCCCTGCGGGTCGGCGCCGAGCACGATGCCGGCGGGGGCCACCGGGGCGACGATCGCGTCGAGGGCGGACGCGGGGACGCCGACGGCTGCCGCGTGCCCCGGATCGGTGCGCCGGCCGCTCCCCGTGAGCCCCCGTACGGGAGCGTCGCGCGCAGGG
>JAVXWR010000178.1:0-4023 GCA_032230725.1 Actinomycetota bacterium | reverse complement strand
CCTCGCCCCATGGCGATCGCCCAGGTCCGCCCCGCCACCCCCGACGACGCCCCGGCCGTCACCGCCGTCCAGCGCGAGGTGTGGACGACCGCGTGGGCCGGGTTCCTGCCCGCCGGGCTCACCGAGGGCTTCGACGACGAGGCGGTGTCCGCGGCCTGGGCCCGCACGGCGGCCGGTCCCGGGCTCCGGGTCGCGACCGAGGGGCCCGAGGTCGTCGGCTTCTGTCTCGCCGGGCCGGCGTCCGAGGAGGACGTCGCGGACGCGGTGGGCGCGGTCCCCGACGACGTCGGGCGGGTCGGGCTGGTCGCGACGCTGCTGGTCTCGCCCCGGTGGGGGCGGCGCGGGCACGCCGGGCGGCTGCTGGTGGCGGCCGCGGCCGAGCTGCGTTCGGCCGGGGCGACCCGCGGGATCACGTGGGTGCCCGAGCGCGACGTCGCCTCGCGGGCGTTCTACCGCCGCGCGGGGTGGGAGCCGGACGGCACGGTGCGCACCCTCGACGCGGGCGGGCGGCCGCTGCGCGAGGTGCGCCTCGGCGGCCCGCTGGACCTCGAGTTCGCCCCGGAGCCGACCGCGGAGGACCTCGGCCTGCCGCTCCTCTGAGCCGGTCTCACTCCAGCTCGAGGACGGACTCCAGGCCCACCGTCAGCCCCGGGTGCGCCGCGATGGAGCGCACCGCGAGCAGCACGCCTGGCATGAACGAGGCGCGGTCGAGCGAGTCGTGCCGGATCGTGAGCGTCTCCCCCGCCGTCCCGAGCATCACCTGCTGGTGGGCGACCAGACCCGTCATGCGCACGGCGTGCACGTGCACCCCGTCGACGACGGCGCCGCGGGCGTGGTCGGGGTCGTGCGTGGTGGCGTCCGGGCTGCGGCCCACCCCGGCGGCCGCGCGGGACTCGGCGATCATCTGCGCGGTCCGGGTGGCGGTCCCCGAGGGCGCGTCGGCCTTGTTCGGGTGGTGCAGCTCGACGATCTCGACCGAGTCGAAGAACCTCGCCGCCTGGGCCGCGAAGCGCATCGAGAGCACGGCCCCGATCCCGAAGTTCGGCACGATCATCACGCCGAGCTCGGGCTTGGGCTCGAGCCACCCCCGGACCGTCTCCAGCATCCCGGCGGTGATCCCGCTGGTCCCGACGACGCAGTGGATGTTCTGGTCGATGCAGAACCGGATGTTCTCGGCGACCGTCGAGGGGTGGGTGAAGTCCACCGCGACCTGGGTGCCGGCGTCGGCGAGCGAGAACAGCCAGTCGCCCTCGTCCACCATCGCCACCAGGTCGAGATCCTCGGCGTTCTCGACGGTGCGGCACACCTCCGCGCCCATCCGGCCGCGGGCCCCGAGGACGCCGACCCGCAGCACCTCGTCGCCGGGCAGGCGGTCCGCAGCCGTCATCGGTTGACCTCGCGCAGCTCGTCGGGGAGATCGTCGACGTGAGCGTAGGGCCCGACGACCGCCGCGGTCGCCGGCGCGGAGAACAGCTCCTCGGCCAGGGTCGCGACGTCCTCACGGGACACCGCCTCGATCCGGGCGAGCGAGTCCGTGAGGTCCAGCGAGGCCTCGGGGCCGTCCAGCTCGCGGCGCCCGAGCCAGCTCATCCGCGAGGAGGTGTCCTCCAGGCCCAGCACGTACTCGCCGCGCAGCTGCCCGCGGGCGCGGACGAGCTCGGCCTGGGTGACCCCGCCGTGCGCGAGGTCGGCGAGCTGTGTCCGCAGCACGCCGGCGGCGGTACCGAGCCGTTCCGGGGCGCAGCCGACGTAGACCGAGAGCACACCGAGGTCGGAGTAGCCGGTCGTCGACGAGTACACCGAGTACGCCAGGCCCCGCCGCTCACGGACCTCCTGGAAGAGCCGCGAGCTGGTCCCGCCCCCGAGCACCGTCGAGAGCACCAGCTGTGCGGCCCACCGCGGGTCGCCGCGGCGCACCGACGGCATCCCGAGCATGAGGTGGGCCTGTTCGGTGTCGTCCTCGCGCAGGGCGAGCCGGTCGGGCGGCAGCGGCAGCCCGACCGCCGCGGCGGGCCGGGCCCACGCGGATCCGCCGCCGTCCAGGCGATCACCGAACCCGGCCAGGACGGCGTCGAGCACGGCGGCGTGGGTGACGTTCCCGGCCACGGCGAGCACCGAGCGGGACGGCACGTAGTGCGCGTCGTGGAACCGGGCGAGGACGTCGCGGCTCATCGCGGTCACCGACTCCTCGGAGCCGACCACCGGACCGCCCAGCGGGTGATCGCCGAGCAGGAGGTCGTCGAAGTCGTCGGCGAGCAGGTCCTCCGGGTCGTCGTCGCGCCCGGCGATCTCGGAGAGCACGACGTCACGCTCGAGCTCGACGTCCTCCCCGGCCATGCGGCCCTCGAGGACGACGTCACACACGACGTCGACCGCGAGCGGCATGTCCGCGTCGAGCACGTGGGCGTAGAAGCAGGTGTGCTCCTTGGAGGTGAACGCGTTGAGGTCGCCCCCCACCGCGTCGATCTCCTCGGCGATCTGGCGGGCCGAACGGCGCCGCGTGCCCTTGAAGAGCAGGTGCTCGAGGAAGTGCGCGGCACCGCGCGAGGCCGGGTCGAAGCCCGGCTCGTCGCGCGACCCGACGTCGACCCAGAGCCCGACCGAGGCGGAGCGCGCCCCCGCGACGTGCTCGGTGACGACCCGCAGGCCCCCGGGCAGCACGGTGCGTGCCACGCCGGGGGCCGGGTGCTGAGTCTCCGCGGCAGGCCGTTCCGGCGCCACACGCTCCTTCGTCGCGTGTGCCGCCGGCGTGCGGCGCCGCGTGTCTCCGCTCAGGAGCGCGGTCCGCCGATGGCGCCGGTGACGGCGCCGGAGGTGGCGGGCTCGGCCGGCGGGACCCCGGCGCCCTCGGCACCGGTGCCCTCGGGCGCTCCGTCGGTGGAGTCGTCGGCGGCGGGCGTCGCCTCCGCCGCGTCCTCCTCCTTGACCGGGACGAGGCTGATCTTGCCGCGGTTGTCGATGTCGGTGATCTCGACGCGGATCTTGTCGCCGACGTTCACGACGTCCTCGACCTTGCCGATCCGCTTCCCGCCGCCGAGCTTCGAGATGTGGACCAGGCCGTCACGGCCGGGCACCAGCGAGACGAACGCGCCGAACGCCGCGGTCTTGACCACGGTGCCCAGGTAGCGCTCGCCGATCTTCGGCATCTGCGGGTTGGCGATGGCATTGATCATGTCGACCGCGGCCTGGGCGCTCGGCCCGTCCGACGCTCCGACGTAGATCGTGCCGTCGTCCTCGATGGAGATGTCGGCGCCGGTCTGCTCGGTGATCGAGTTGATCATCTTGCCCTTCGGGCCGATGACCTCGCCGATCTTGTCGGTCGGCACCTTCACGGTGGTGATGCGCGGCGCGTAGTCGCTCATCTCGTCGGGCGCGTCGATCGCCTCGGCCATGACGTCGAGGATCGCCAGGCGGGCGCCCCGGGCCTGGGTCAGGGCCTTGCCGAGCACCTCGGAGGGGATCCCGTCGAGCTTGGTGTCCAGCTGCAGGGCGGTGACGAAGTCCTTGGTGCCGGCGACCTTGAAGTCCATGTCACCGAACGCGTCCTCGGCGCCCAGGATGTCGGTCAGCGCGACGAAGGTCTCCTTACCGTCGACCTCGCCGGAGACCAGCCCCATCGCAATCCCCGCGACCGGCGCCTTGAGCGGCACCCCGGCGTTGAGCAGCGACATCGTCGAGGCGCAGACCGAGCCCATCGACGTCGAGCCGTTCGAGCTCAGCGCCTCGGAGACCTGCCGGATCGCGTAGGGGAACTCCTCGCGGGTGGGCAGCACCGGGACGAGCGCCCGCTCGGCCAGCGCCCCGTGGCCGATCTCGCGGCGCTTCGGCGAGCCCACGCGGCCGGTCTCGCCGGTGGAGAACGGCGGGAAGTTGTAGTGGTGCATGTAGCGCTTGGTGGTCTCCGGGCCGAGCGAGTCGATGTTCTGCTCGAGCCGGAGCATGTTCAGCGTGGTGACGCCCAGGATCTGGGTCTCGCCGCGCTCGAACAGCGCCGAGCCGTGCGCCCGCGGGATGACCTCGACC
>JAVXWR010000157.1:0-8010 GCA_032230725.1 Actinomycetota bacterium | reverse complement strand
GCCGCTTCACCGGGCACATCGACATGGGCCCCGACCTGGACTCGACGCGGGTGTCGGCGGCGATCGAGGCCGCCAGCGTCGACACCGACGACGACACGCGCGACCAGCACCTGCGCGCGTCGGACTTCCTCGACGTGCTCCGGTTCGCCGAGATCCGGTTCGACTCGACGGAGATCGTCCGCCGTACCGCCGACCACTGGACGATGGTCGGCGATCTGCGGCTCAAGGGCATGGTCAACCGGGTCGCGCTCGACGTCGTCTACCACGGGGCGGGCCCCGACCTCTGGGGCGGCGAGCGGGCCGGCTTCTCGGCCACCACGCAGCTCTCCCGCGACGACTTCGACATCTCGTGGAACCAGTCGGTGATCGCCGGCATCTTCGCGATCGGCCGGACGCTGCGCATCGAGATCGACATCGAGGCGGTGCGGGCGGCGGGCTGAGTGGCCCGGAGTCCGCCGCCGGCTCCGACGAGGGGCACACCCGGCAGGTTGCGGGCGATCGGCGCCTGCTCTGTGTGCCCCTGAACGTTGGCAGCGGGTCCGGGCAGCCGGCCGGCGCCGACGAGGGGCACACTTGGCGGATTTCGGGCGACCGGGACCTGCGCAGCGTGCCCCTGATCTCCGGCCGTAGGACCTTCCCCGAACGAGATCACCAGGACGTAGCGATTCCGAGGCCCGGGCGTCCGGATCCGCTACGTTCCGGTCACCTCGGTCGGGAGGCTCACCCGCGCCGGTCGAGCACCACGTCGAGGTCGACCGGCATCGAGCTCACGGACACCTGCGTGGCCCGCGGCGCCACCGAGCCGTCCGAGCCCTGCGGGGTCGCGATGACGAGGAAGTCCCCCGGCGACGGCGGCTCGAGGCGGAAGCGCCCGTCGTCGTCGGAGAGCGTGCGGCCCGCCTGCCGGCCCGAGCGGTCGACGAGGGTGAGCACGGCGGGGGTCGGGGTGGCGTCCGGGCCGAGGACCCGGCCCCGGAGCAGACGTCCCGACGCCGGGCTCCCGTCGCCGTGGCCGTTCGGGCCGCTGTGGCCGTTGGTGCCGCCGTGACCGTTCGAGCCCGCCGCGCCGACGCCGACCGGGGTGCGGTCGCCGCCCGTCGCCGTGGCCTCGGCGACCGGGGCCCCGTCGACGTCGTCGCCGACGGGCTCCGCGGCCACCGCCGCGTCCGGCTCCTGGTAGGCGTACTTGCCGCCGCGCAGCAGCGACGCCAGCGCCGCGACCACACAGCACGCGGCGGCGAAGACCAGGGCGAAGGTGAGGCCGTCGCCGAACGGCCCGGAGATCAACGAGGGGAAGAAGCTCCGCCCGGTGAGGAACTCCGCCTGCTGCGGCCCGACCTGGGCGAGCACCTGTGGCCCGAGCAGCGTCTGCATCGGGTTGTAGCCGAGCAGCGAGGCGAACAGGGTGCTCACCGGCGGCAGTTCGGAGATGCGCTGCGCCGCGGCGACCGGGACGCCGTGGGCGAGCAGCCCACCGCGCAGGGCCGACGGGAGCGAGCTCGAGAGCCCGAGGATCAGCATCGAGAAGAAGATGCCGATCGAGAGCACCGTGGCGGCGTTCTGGAACGTCGAGGTCATGCCGGCCGCGGCACCGCGCTGGCGGGGCGGCACCGAGTTCATGATCGCGGCGCGGTTGGGCGAGGAGAACAGGCCCATCGAGAGGCCGTTGACCGCGAGGATGATCGCGAAGCCCCAGTAGGAGAAGTCGACCGGCAGGAACTTCAGCAGCAGGAAGCTCACGGCCGCGCCGAGCATCCCGACCGTCGCGTAGGCCCGCGCGCCGTGGCGGTCGGAGAGGACGCCGGAGATCGGACCGGCGACAAGGAAGCCGACGGTCAGCGGGACCATGTAGATGCCGGCCCACAGCGGCGTCGACTCGTAGTCGTAGCCGTGCTGGGGCAACCAGATGCCCTGCAGCCAGATGATCAGGATGAACTGCAGGCCGCCGCGCCCGAGGGCGGCGAGCAGGCTCGCGATGTTCCCGGCCGTGAACGCGCGGATGCGGAACAGCGACAGGTGGAACATCGGCTCGGCGACCCTGGTCTCGACCGTCGCGAAGATCGCGAGGACGACGACGCCGCCGATCAGGAGGCTCAGCACCATCGGGCTCGTCCAGCCCATGACGTGCGTGCCGTAGGGCTGGATGCCGTAGGTGATGCCCATGAGCACCGCGACGAGGCCGACGGCGAAGGTGATGTTGCCCCACCAGTCGATCCGCGCCGCGTGGCGCTCGCCGGCCTCCTTGAGCTTGAAGTAGGCCCAGATCGTGCCGAAGACGCCGATGGGGACCGAGACCACGAAGACGAGGTGCCAGCTGATCGGGGCGAGGACGCCGCCGATGATCAGGCCGATGAACGAGCCCGCGATCGCCGCGATCGAGTTGATCCCGAGGGCCAGGCCGCGCTGGTGGGTCGGGAAGGCGTCCGTGAGGATCGCCGTCGAGTTCGCCAGCAGCAGCGCACCGCCGATGCCCTGCAGGACGCGCATCACGATCAGCCAGATCGCGCCCGCGTCACCCTGCAGCCACGTGACCGCGAGCAGGATCGAGAAGAACGTGAAGACCGCGAACCCGAGGTTGTACATCCGGGTGCGGCCGTACATGTCGCCGATGCGCCCGAAGCTCACGACGAGGACCGCGGTCACCACGAGGTAGCCCATGATCAGCCACAGCAGGTAGCTGATGTTCGAGGGCGCCAGCGGGTCGATGTCGATCCCGCGGAAGATGTCGGGCAGGGCGATGAGCAGGATCGACATGTTGATCGTCACGATCAGCACGCCGAGCGTCGTGTTCGACAGCGCCACCCACTTGTAGCGGTCCGACCGCCCCTGCCCGGCCGTCGCGTCGCTCGGTCGTGCCGTCGCCGTCACGCGGGCCTCCCCCTCGTCGTTAGCCTATGCAAATACATCTTACGCGTGGAACACCCGGCGGCGCGGGACGTGGACGGGAGCCCGCGTCAGGAACCGGCGGGCACCAGGACCGGGAGTACCCGCTGGACGAGGTCGACCAGCACCGACCGGGCCTGGTCGGCGGACAGCGAACCGCGGTTCAGCGAGGCGCTCACGGTCACGCGGCGGTAGGCGACGACGAGGATCGGCCCGTCGGGGTCGGAGAAGAAGGTGCCGGCCGCGGCTCCGATCGGGGTGTCCACCCCACTGATCCCGGAGCTCTGCTCGACCTTGTTGTTCACCGCCACCTGGGCCTGCGCGGCCTCCGGAGTGGTGTAGCCGCTGGCGAGCAGCTTGAGGACCTGCGAGCCCTGGCCCGGCGCTCCCGCGCCCCCGGTGGACGTGTAGGTGCAGGTGACCCGCTCGAGCCGGCCGACCGAGGGGGCGGGCACGTCGCGCAGCGAGCGGACGTCGAGGCTGCCCAGCGGGAGGCCGAGCAGGTTCGGCAGGTCGTCCTTGGACAGGATCTGGTTGCAGTCGGTGGGGATGAGCGTCGAGCGCGGCGCGGGGGCCGACGTCGGCGCGGCCGCGCCCGGGCCGGGGAAGGTGGGGATCGGCGGCGTCGCGAGATCGGTCTCCGACGAGCAGCCCGCGAGGAGCGCCGTCAGGGCCAGCGCCGCGAGAGACGACACCGCCGCCGCCCGCCGTCGTCCCGCTCGTCCCCGCACCCTCGTCCCCTCGCGATGAGCACCGCCACTGTCGACGCCCACGGTAGTGGGCGGTCACCGCCGCGCCCCGCACGGCGCACGGGTCGCGCGACCGGCTCAGTCCTCGGGGATCTCCGCGAGCACCCGCTGCGCCACCGCGAAGGCCCGGTTGGCCGCCGGGACCCCGGCGTACACCCCCACCTGCAGGAGGACCTCGCGGATCTCCTCCCGGGTCAGGCCGTTGCGCAGCGCCGCCCGCACGTGCATCCCGAGCTCGCCGTCGTGGTGCAGCGCGGCGAGCACGGAGAGGGTGACGATGCTGCGCTGCCGGCGGTCCAGGCCCGGCCGGTTCCAGATGCCGTCCCAGGCGTAGCGGGTGATGAAGGCCTGGAAGTCCGCGGTGGTGTCGTCGGTGGCCGCGATCGCCCGGTCGACGTGCTCGTCGCCCAGGACCTCGCGGCGGGTGGCGAGGCCCTCGGGGTCCAGCTCGGGGTTCGGGTCGGTCACGGATGCTCCAACTCGTCGCGGGCGGCCAGGAAGGCGTCGTCGAGCTCGTCGGCCTCGCCGACGTGCGCCGCCGGGTCGTGGGCGGCGTCGATCTCGGTGCGGGTGACGTCGGTGCCGGCGAGGGCGTCGGCGAGGACCTCGGCGAACGGCCGGCCCTCGTCGAGGCTGGTCGAGGCGGCGGCGGTGACCAGGCCCTTCGGGTCCTCGATGCGGCCGCGCAGCGACGTCGAGACGTTCTCGGCCAGGAGCAGGCCGCCGGTGGCGTCGAGCGAGGCGGCGACGCGGTCCGGGTCGAGCACGAGGTGTCCGAGCCCGTCCGCGAGCCAGGCCGCGCCCGAGCCGACCGTGCGCAGCAGCTCCGAGGTCGGTCGCCACTCCGCGTGCCACGGCCCGGCGGCGCGCTCGTACTCGTGGCCGGAGGCGGCCGTGAGCAGCGCGGCGACCAGGCCCGGCACGGTCACGGCGGCCGCGCGGGCGGAGATCGCGGCGACCGGGTTGCGCTTGTGCGGCAGGGTCGACGAGCCACCGCGGCCGGGGACGTCCTCGCGGACCTCGCCGACCTCGGTCTGGGCGAGCAGGACCAGGTCGGTCGAGACCGAGCCGATCGCGGCACCCGCCCGGCCGAGCAGCCCGGCCAGCTCGGCGACCCGCCCGCGCTCGGTGTGCCAGGCGAGCGTGGGTTCGTCGAGGTCGAGCCGGCGCGCGAGTGCCGCGCGCACGGCGCGTCCGCGGCCGGCGAAGGCCGCGAGCGTGCCGACGGCCCCGCCGAGCTGCACGGCGGGCCGCCAGCTCCGCAGGGCCCGCGCCGCCTCGTCGAGCCCGTGCGCCCACCCCGCGGCGCGCAGCCCGACGGTGATCGGCGCCGCCTGCTGCAGCAGCGTGCGCCCGGCCGCCGCGCGGTCGCGGTGCCCGCGGGCGAAGCCGGCCGCGGCGTCGGCCGCGGCGGCGAGGTCGGACGTGATCACCGCGAGGGCGCCGCGGGTGACGAGCACGCTCGCGGTGTCGACGACGTCCTGGCTGGTGGCGCCCCGGTGCACCGCGGCGGCGGGCCCGTCGCCGGCGTCAACGCGGACGGCCGCCCGCAGCGCCGCGACCAGCGGAACGACCGGGTTCCCGGCGGCCGCCGCCTCGACGGCGAGCGCGGCCACGTCGAAGCGCTCGGGCCGGCACGTCGCCGCGATCGCCCCGGCTGCCGCGGCGTCGAGCCCACCCGCCTCGGCCGTGGCGTGCGCGAGGGCGGCCTCGACGTCGAGCATCGCGGCGAGCCAGGCGCCGTCGGAGACGGCGTCCCGGGCCCCGCCCCGCGCGAGGATCTCGTCGAACAGGCCGGGGCTCACGGGCAGATCATGCCGCGCCCGCCCGCCGGTGCCGGGAGAACCCGCTCAGGCGAACTCCTTGAGGATCGTCGAGCAGAACGCGTCGAGGTCGTGCGGGTTGCGGCTGGTGATCAGCCCCTGGTCGACGACGACCTCCTCGTCGACGACGGTGCCGCCGGCGTTGCGGATGTCGGTGCGCAGGCTCGGGAACGACGTGAGTCGCTTGCCGCGCACCAGGTCGGCCTCGACGAGGGTCCACGGCGCGTGGCAGATCGCGGCGATCGGCTTGCCCGCCCCCGCGATCGCCTGCACGAACGCGATGACGTCGCCGTTCTGGCGCAGCGTGTCGGGGTTGCAGGTGCCGCCGGGCAGGATCACGGCGTCGAAGTCGTCGGCCGACACGTCGGCGATCGCGGCGTCCACGGTGAAGGTGTCGGCCTTGTTGATGTCGCTGTTCATCGCCTGGATCTCGCCGGTGTCGAGCGAGACGAGCGTCGTCGTCGCGCCAGCGTCCTCGGCGGTCTGGCGCGGTTGGGTGAGCTCGACCTGCTCGACGCCGCTCGCCGCGAGGATCGCGACGCGCTTGCCGGAGAGTTCGTTCGCCATGGCTGAGGGGCCTCCTCGGGAGGTGACTGCACTGACGCACTCGGGTGCCCGAGGCCGCGCGCCCCCGAAACGGCTCAGCCGCGCAGCCGCGGGGGCCCGCCGGCGCCGAGCTCCTCGCCGCCCGCCACCGCGTCCGCCCGCCAGTGGCCCCACCCGGCCAGCCGTCGCGCGTCCACGCCGTGTCGCGCCCCGGCGGCTGCGCCGTCGGTCATGGTGTCCGCGCCGCGGCGCAGCAGCGAGACCGCCCCCCGGCGGTTGCCGCGCTGCTCGTGGGTGAGCCCCACCGCGAGCTGGGCGAGTCCCTTCCAGAAGGGGCGCTCGTCGTCGGGGGCCGACTTCCATGCGCCCTCGAGGACCTCGTGGGCGTGGAAGGGGTAGCCGCCGTCGAGCAGCCGCTGAGCCTCGGCGAGCGCGTCGGCCGGGGCGAGCACCACGTCCTCGTCGACCCGTTCCACCCCGGCCTCACCGGGCGGGAGGGGCCTCCCGGAGGCGTCGCGCGGCCGGGCGTTGCGCGCCCGGCCCGACGGGTCGCGGTCACGGTCGGTGCGTCGGGCTCCCGGTGCCGTCATGCTCCGAGCCTGGCACGGGGGACGCCGCGGCGTCGTCCGCCGAGGCGGAGCCGCCGCCCTCGACCGGCCCGGGCTCGCCTCTCGTCCGTCCCCGGGTGGTGACGAGGCTGGTGACGGTCACGACGGCGAGGGTCGCGACGATGACCGCGAGCGAGAACAACGTCGGCACCTCGGGGATCGAGGTCGAGACGTCCTCGTGGAGGTAGAGCAAGATCAGCTTCACGCCGATGAAGGCGAGGATGAACGCGAGCCCGCAGCTCAGGTGCACGAGCCGGTCGAGCAGCCCCACCAGCAGGAAGTACAGGGCGCGCAGGCCGAGCAGCGCGAACGCGTTGGCGGTGAACACCAGGTAGGCGTTCTGCGTGATCCCGAAGATCGCCGGGATCGAGTCGAGCGCGAACACCAGGTCCACCGAGAGGATCACCGCGACGGCGATGAACAGCGGGGTCACGCCGGAGCGCCCACCGATCCGGCGGGTGAGCTGCCCGTCGTGCGCGTCCCCGGGGGCGTTGTCCTCCTCGTGGACGGTGACGAGGCGCCGGGTCAGGCGCACCGCGACGTTGTCGCTCATGTCCTTCGGTGCGCTGTGGCGCGACCGGAGCAGCCCGTAGGCGGTGTAGAGCAGGAACAACCCGAAGATCACGAAGACGAACGCGAACGCCGAGATCACCGCGGCACCGACCAGGATGAAGATCGCGCGCAGGACCAGGGCGCCGATGACGCCCCAGAGCAGCACCTTCTGCTGGTGGCGCTTCGGGACCGCGAACTGGCCGAGGATCACCGCGAAGATGAAGAGGTTGTCGACCGAGAGGCTCTTCTCGACCAGCCAGCCGGCGAAGTACTCCGTCGCCGGCTGCGTGCCGGCGACGACCCACAGACCCACGCCGAAGGCCAGGGCGACGACGACGTAGATCACCGACCAGAGCGTGGCCTCGCGGAAGCTCACCTCGTGGGGTGACCGCGCGTGCCAGACGTCGACGGCGACCAGGACCGCGATCCCGCCGACCGTCGCCGCCCAGACCCAGAACGGGACCGTCACCCTGCCTCCCTCGGGCGGGACCGCCGCCGCGTCCTGCGCGCGGCGTCCGGTCCTGCTCACCCTGACGACGAACGAGGGGGACTTTGAGTTCCCTTTACCTGGTGAGGTCGACCACGTCACCCGACGGGGCGAACTCTCCTCGCCCCGCGCGCGGCCCGCATTCGCGGCTCGCCCGATCCGGGACCGTGCGCCGCGGCGGACGGAGGGCCGATGGCGGGGATCAGGGCGGGACGACCGCTCGCGGGCGGGGTCGCGGCGCTGGCGACGGCGCTGGTGGTCGCCCCGAGCGCGCTGGCGGGGCCGTCCGGGGCGAGCGGAGCGACGGGGGGCTCTGCGGTCCCGCCCGAGGGAGGCAGGGTGACGGTCCCGTTCTGGGTCTG
>JAVXWR010000156.1:0-4067 GCA_032230725.1 Actinomycetota bacterium | reverse complement strand
CCGCGGGCGTCGTAACAGGGACGCGCCTCGGTGTCCTTGACGTCGGCCGGGGCGAGGGTGCCGTCGTCGCCGCGACGGACCAGGAAGTACTCGATCTCGGCGCCGGCGAACAGCTCGAGCCGCTGAGCCTGCGCCTGGGCCAGCACGTTCTTGAGGATCACCCGCGGGGCGTAGTGCCAGGGTTTCCCCTCGACGTGCGGGTCGCAGTGGCACCAGCGCCAGACCCTCGCGCACCCACGGCAGCGGGGTGTAGCTGGCCAGGTCGGGCACGACCATCAGGTCCGGGTCGCTCGGCTGTTGGCCGATCGCGCCCACCGCGTAGCCGGCGAAGCCGACGCCCTCGTACTGCAGCTCGTCGGCGGACTCGACCGGGACGAGCTTCGCGCAGGGCTTGCCGGTGAGATCCACGAACATCGCGAGCAGGAACCGGACGCCGTCCGCCCGCGCGAGCTCGGCGAGCGAGGACTCGGCGAGATGGTCGACAGCGGCGGGGCCCGGCTCGCGGCCCGCCGCGGGGGAGGTGTCGATCGACATCGTGCGTCCCTTCGGGGGTTCGTACGATGAAACGTAATCTCCTCGAAGGAGATGTGGAAGCCGCCATCCACGCTGACACGGGGCCTGCATGACACGCTGTGATCTGCTCGACGCCGCCGGGCGGCCCGCGCTGCGGGCCCACCGGTGACCGCACAGGGCGCCGCGGGGCGGGGTGACGGCACGGAGGTCGGCTCCCGCACGGGGATCGTGGCCATCGGGTTGGTGGGCGGGGTCGTCGGCGGTCTGATCGGCGGGGGCAGCGGGGTGCTCTTCGTCCCGGCGCTGGACCGCTTCACGTCGATGAGCCGGGCCCGGGTGCACGGCACGTCCACGCTCGCGAACATCGGCGTGTGCGTGGCAGGCGCCGCGGCCTACGCGTTCGGCGGTGGTGCGCTCGACCTGCGGGTCGGCACCGGCATGCTGATCGGCGGGACCCTGGGCGGTCTGATCGGTCCCCGACTGCTGGCCCGAGCCTCGGAGACGCTGCTGCGGGTGCTACTGATCGTGATCCTGGTGCTGACGGCGGCCAAGTTCTCCGTCGACGCGCTCGAACTGCCGCTGCTGACCCACGCCGTGGTGCCGTCCGGCCTGCTCGTCGACCTGCGGTTCGTGGTCCCGATGGCGATCGCGGTGGGGATCGTCATCGGGGCCTGGTCGGGTGCGATGGGGCTCGGGGGCGGGCTGCTGGCCGTGCCGGCGCTGGTGCTGTTGTTCGGGGTCGAGCTGCACGTGGCGGCGGGCACGTCGTTGCTGATGTTCATCCCGAACTCGATCGCCGGCTCCGTGGTGCACCTGCGTCAGGGCACGGCGTCCTCGCGCTGGGGCTGGCTGTTGGGGCTGACGGCCGCGCCCGGCGTCGTGGCCGGCGCCGTGCTCGGGCTCGCCCTGGGCGCCGTGGTCCTCGGCCTGGTCTTCGCGACCTTCGCGCTGCTGATGGCCGTTCGCGAGACCGTCGCGCTGGTCCGGCGGAGCCGGGACTGAGGCGAATCCACTCGGGCCGTGCGGCACCCCGGTGACGTCGCTCGGCCGTCCGGGTGGCCACCGACCCGCTGCCGGTGACGAGGCATGAGAGTCTCCTGATGAGGGCGAGGTCGCAGCGCTCGACCCTGTGGTCGGGCGGCCGTGCCCCGGGCCTGCGCATGCCCCCGACGAGAACAGCGTGGTACCCGCCCGCCGAGATCCGGGTCGGTCGGTACACCCGTGCGAACCCGTGAGAAGAGGAAGCGCGATGGCCACCACCGAGGAGTCCGGGGGCGACCTGGCCCGGCGAGCCGTTCCGAGTGGCGCGGCCAATCAGGTCGGGGACTGTCCGCTGGGCTCGTGGTACGCGGAGAACGAGGAACACATCTCCCGTCGCTCCACCTCGTGGCTGAATCCGGCGGTGCTGTGGGCGGCGCGGAACGAGGTGGTCTCGTGGATCGCGGACCCGGTGGATGCCGAGCGAGCGCACTGGGTGGCCATGGCGGAGAAGCGGGCCGTCGACGAGGGCCGCTCGGCGGACTTCGTGCTCGACGAGACGGACGGCGCGGGCGCCGTCATCGTCCTGGGCGATCCCGGGGAGGGCGATCTCTCGCAGTACGCCGTGCTGCCCGCCCTGGAGGCCGCCGGCGCGGGGGTCCACTTCGGGGTCGTCTGCAGCGACGTCATCTACCCCGCGGGAAGCGCCGGGGACTACCGGGACAAGTTCGTGTGGCCCTACCGCCGCCTGGAATTCCCGCTGTGGGCGGTCCCGGGCAATCACGACTGGTACGACGGCCTGCGGGGCTTCCTGGCCAACTTCTGCGGTGTCGAGGCCGCCGATCCGAGCCCGTCCCGCACCTCGTTCCCCGGTGGACTGCGGGGCCGCGTGGCCCGCGCGCTGTGGCGGCGCGACGCGCTCACGGCCGGGGATCTGGCCGGTCTGCACGATCTGCCACCCGCGACCCGGGCCGCCCGCCGTCCGCAGCCCGCCCCGTACTTCGCGGTCGACACGCCCCACATCCGCTACGTCGGGATCGACACCGGCATCACCGGACGCATCGACGCCCGGCAGCGGGAATGGCTGCGGCGCGTGTCCACCGAGTCGCCCGCACCGAAGGTGTTGCTCACGGGCAAGCCGCTCTACGTGAACGGGGCCCTCGACGAGCGGACGAAGGACGTCGACGAGATCGTCCGTGATCCGGAGTCCAACTACGTCGCGGCCATCGGCGGTGACACGCACAACTACCAGCGCTACAGCCTCGACGTCGGCGGCGGCCGGGTCATCCACTACATCGTCTCGGGCGGCGGCGGCGCCTTCATGCACGACACCCACAGCATCCCTCGCGTGCACATCCAGGACGCCGATGGGCGGCTCCTGCTCGACGAACCGGACGTGCGCCTGTTCCCGCTGCGCCGCGACTCGATGGCGCGCTACTCCGAGGTGCTCGACCGCAAGCTGTGCCTGGGTCTGGGGCTGTTGCGCGTCACCCCGGGGGAGGCGGGGCTGTACTTCGTGCAGAAGATGGGGATCAATCCGCTACCGGTGGACGAGGGCGACGACATGTCCCGGCGGATGTCACTGCGTCTCCGGGCGAGGATCGCGATCCTGAGTCGTCTCTACGCCGGGCCCTGGTTCCACCGGTTCTTCGGACCGATCGTCCTGGACTGGGACCGCCCGCCCGTGTTCAAGCAGTTCCTGCGCCTCGAGCCGTCCGAGCAGACCCTGGTGGTGCGGTGCTTGAGCGCCGACGGGTGCGCGGGCTCGGAACGCTCCGTCGTCGAGCAGGATCGGGTCGCGATCCGGCTGACGTGACCGCCCGGCCGGGGCGCGATCTCAGGCCCGCGGGCCGTCGGAGAGGGAGGGGCGGGCGACGTAGACCGCGTTCTGCGAACGTGGGCTCGCGTGGACCTCGACGCCCTCGAACCCGGCCGCCTCCAGCGCGGCGACCAGACGTTCCCGGCCGATCATGGCGCCCCATCCCGACCCGCCGTCGGCCAGGGAGCTCGGGAGGCAGTACAGGACGCTGATCGCATAGGCGTCCGCCGCGGCGTCGCGCAGGTCGCGCGCGGCGAGCAGTGCGGGCAGGTCGCTCGGGAAGGCCACGTCCACCAGGACCAGGAGCCCGTCGTCACGCAGCGCCCGGCGCAGGGCCCGCAGGGTGCGTTCCGGGTGGGGGAGGTCGTGGACGACGTCGACGGCGAGGACGACGTCGTGGGCGCGGTCGTCGTCGAGGTCGGCGGCGTCGCCCTGCCGGAACGACAGGCCCTCTCGGCCTCCGTGGTCGGCGGTCGCGCGCGCGACGGCCGCCGGTGCGATGTCGAGGCCCACGACCCGGCAGCGGGGGAAGGCGTCGGCCAGGAGGGCGCTGGTGCGGCCGCTGCCGCAGCCCACGTCGAGGACGTCGGCGCCGCCCCGCAGCCGCTCGTGCAGGCCGGGCACGGCTCCGAGGAAGCCGTCGACGAAGGACTCGTCGTAGAGGTGGCGGCGCGTGTCGCCCATCGCCGGTCCGGCCGCGCGCGCCAGCTCGGACGCGCTGGTCCCGGCCCCGTCGGCGAACCGGGCGGCCACCTCG
>JAVXWR010000126.1:0-12953 GCA_032230725.1 Actinomycetota bacterium | reverse complement strand
TCGGCATGATCGTCCCCGCGGCCGACGTGGGGGCGCTGCGCGACGGGCTGGCCCGGCTGCGCGACGCCCCGCCCGACCCGGCCGCCGGTCGGGCGGCCGCGGCCGAAGCGTTCAGCGTCGAGTCCGTGCTCGACGACTACGAGGCCGTCTTCACCAAGGCCGCCGGCTGACCCGCACTGACGACCCGAGACCCCAGGAGCCCCTGACCGTGACCACCGACGGCCACCTCGACGATGTCTCCCGGACCTGGACCAGGCTCGGCCACGAGGACCCGATGTGGGCGGTCCTCACCGACGGCAGGCGCGGGCGGTGGAGCCCCGAGGAGTTCCTGGCCACCGGCGTGGACGAGATCGCCGCCGTCACCGCGCGCATCGCCGACCTGGGCCTCGACGTCGGGCGCGAGCGGGCCCTCGATTTCGGATGCGGCGCCGGTCGGCTCTCCCACGGCCTCGCGGTCGCCGGGTTCGCCGAGGTGCTCGGCTGCGACATCTCGCCGACGATGCTCGACAAGGCCCGGGAGATCGTGCCCGACCCCGCGTGCCACTTCGTCCGGGTGACGGGCACGGATCTGTCGGCGGTGGAGTCCGGCTCCGTCGATCTCGTCTACTCGTGCCGGGTGCTGCAGCACATGCCGCCCGCGTTGGCGCACGGCTATGTCCGCGAGTTCTGGCGGGTCACGCGCCCGGGCGGCGTC
The DNA here is from genome assembly GCA_032230725.1 of Actinomycetota bacterium. Lineage (GTDB taxonomy): Bacteria > Actinomycetota > Actinomycetes > Mycobacteriales > Pseudonocardiaceae > Actinomycetospora. The sequence continues at coordinate 12,259 of JAVXWR010000126.1, read as the reverse complement.
GTGGTGTTCCAGATGCCGACACAGCCGTCGGCCTCGGTCGCGGGACGCATGCTCGCCGTCCTCCCGATCGGAGTGGCGCGGCTGCTGCGGCGTGGGATGGAGATGCACGGGACCCCGGAACCGGAGGTGCGCCGGCTGGTCGACTCGCTCGGCGCGCGCGTCGTGACGGCCGACCCGGACACCAGTGCCGGGTCCCGGTGGGACGGGCGCCTGTACGTCACGACGCGGGCTTGAGCGGGTCCGGGCGTCAGCCCTGCGCGCACGGCCGCGTGATGCGCACGACCACCTGCTCGTCGTCCGCCGTGTACGCCTCGTAGGTGAACTCCGCGCCGGTCCGTTCGACCCACTCCTGCCACGCCCGGTGTTCGTGCTGCTCCCAGCCGGGATAGTTGAAGTACTCGTCGAAGATCACGATCGATCCCTCGACCAGCCGGGGCCCACACAGGTCGAGCACGGTCTTCGCCGACGAGTACAGGTCGCCGTCGACGTGGAGCAGCGCGATCGGGCCCTGATGGTCGTCGAGGAAGCCGGGCAGCGTCTCGTCGAACCACCCGACCACGAGCTCGGCGCCCGGTACGTGAGGCAGCTCGTCGACGGCGAACGTGCCGGCGGCGAAGCTCGACCGCCAGTTCTCCGGGAGGCCCTGGAACGAATCGAACCCGTACACGTCGCCGTCGCGCAGCTTCGCGATCACGGCGAGGGTCGATCCGCTGTACACACCGAACTCGAGCGCCATCCCCTCGGCGGGTGCGGCGCGCACCGCGTGTTCGAGCGTCTCGTACTTGTCGAAATAGGTCTCGGCCGTGGGGAAGTGCTCGTAGGCGAAGCGGGCGCTCGAGCGCACGGCCTCGCGCTCGGCGGCCTGGAAGATGTCGCGTCGCCGGCGACGGTCGGCGTCGTTGGCCTCGTCGAGGATCTGGTCGAGCCGCGGTTGCAGCCACGCTTCGTGCTGCTCGATCCGGGCGTCGAGCCGGGCCCGTACGGCCTCGTCGACGAGCCCCGCCAGTACGCGGGCTGCATGGCGGCGCAAGCTGCGGATCATGAGTCCTCCCCCGAAGATTGGTCGGCCCGACGGGTCGGCCGATCGTGATGAACGTGCTCGACGTCGAACAGGCGTTGCCAGTGCTCCCGGCTCGTGAGCTCGGGGACGGCCGCTCGCAGGCGGTCCGCGGCATCGTCGCCCTCCCGACGGAGGCGCCACAGGATCGCGACCGCGCGGCGTGCGACGGTCACGAGCGCCTCGTGGTCGTAGCGGCGGACGCGGACGCCCTCCTGTGAACGGTCGGTGACGACGACGGTGTCGAAGCGCGACACGTGCCACCAGGAGGCCTCGGCGGCACTGATCGACACCCGTCCGCTGGTGCGGCCGCGCAGCTGCCAGATCAGCCGCTTGACCAGGACAGCGGCCTCCATCGACGGAGCCCACGGCGCGTGGGCGATCGGTCGTCCCGCCGCGGGCTGCCCCGGCACCGTCGATGCGGGGTGTCGCACCGTCTCCGGGTACGCCGCCCTCAACTCGCGCACCGCCCGCAACGCGGCGACCCCGCCGTCGCGCAATGACTCCGCACCCCGCAGGAAGTCCTCCACTGCGAGCACCAGTGTGGCGGCCTCGCCGTACCGCATCGACGCGAGGCACTCGGCGATCCAGCGGCCGGCGACCTTCGCGGTCGCCGCGGGCCGGAAGTCGCCGTGCAGGGCATCGATCATGATGGCGTTGCGCAGCGTGAAGTAGCGCGCCCAGTCGTCCTCGTCCTTCCAGTCGAAGTCGTGGTGCCACACCGCCGCGCCGGGCAGGGTCACCGTCGCGTGACCGCGGGCGCGGGCGCGGTAGCCGTACTCGACGTCGTCCCACTGGAAGAAGAACGGCATCGGGTAGCCGGCATCGCCGACGACTTCCGAGGGGATGAGGCAGGTCCACCAGGCGTTGTAGTCAGCGTCGACCCGCACGTCCTGGAACGTCTCGGTGATGTCGGCCTTGTCCAGCGCGCCCGGCACGGCCAGTCCCGGCTCCACCGTGGTGAACCGGGCGGTCTCGGCACCGACGTGCAGCTTGGTGGGGTGCAGCAGGTGCAGCATCTGTGCGCCGACGATGACCGGTTCGACGGTGCGGTTGGCGAACGCCGTGAGGCGCACGACGACGTCGGGCTCGAGCAGGATGTCGTCGTCCATGAAGACGACGTTGGCGTGTCCGGCGCCTTCGATGTCGGCGACCTCGTAGAGCCCCCGGGTGAAGCCGCCGGCGCCGCCGAGGTTGGGCTGGCGCAGATAGTGGAGGGCCGGGCCGAGCTCGTGGGAGACATCGACGAACGCCGGACGGGAGTCGACGGTGTCCCCACCCTGGTCGACGACGTAGACCGCATCGAGCATGCGGCGTGCCTCGCGATCGCCGGCCAGGATCCCGAGGGTGAACAGACAGTCGTCGGCTCGATCGTGGGTGCACATCACCAGCGCGGTCGGACGCAGGACGGCCGGAGCGTCCACGCTCCATCTGACCTCGCTGACCTCGAGGGTGCTGTCGTCGGTGGAGAACTCGGCCCAGATCGCCCCGCCGTCGACGAAGCGGTCGACCGCGACCGTGATGTCCACCCGGTCCCCACCGGTATCCACGACATCCCGGGTGGCGAGCGTGCGCGGGGAACCCTCGCTGTCCGACCCGCGGACCAGGATGCGTCCGCTGCCGCTCACCGTCGTCTCGAGCACCACCTCGGATACCGACGTCCACCGCTGCCAGTAGCTCGCCGGGAACCGGCCGAAGTAGGTGTTCTGCGAGACACGGCCGCCCGGGCCCAACAGCGCACCCGCGCGGCGCAAGGACACGTCCCCCTCGGCGGTGGCGTAGACCTCGTCGGGTACCCGGTCGAACGGCGCCGTGAAGAAGCCGCGTTGGGCGACGAGTCGCGTGAGCTCCGGTCCTCGGTCGGGCAGCGCACCGGCCGCCTGTCTTGTCGTCACCGTCACTGGCCGCCTCCGGTCGGCGCTCCCCGTACCCGGGGCGCCGTGATCTCCGCCCAGACGGGCATCAGATGGTCCGAGGCAGATGCTAGGGGAGCGGGTGACGGGGCCGTCATCGGACACCACGTGAGGGGTCGCCGCACCGTCGGGAGACAGTCAGGCGGCGCCCGAGCAGCGCGGCGACGATCACCTGGGTTCGCTCCCGACCCACGGTGGGCTCAGTGGTCGAGTCCCGGCACGGTCGCGCGCCCGACGCTCGCGGTCCCCGACACGGTGCGGGCGGTCACCTGTGGGGTGAGCGGGGCGTAGGCCGCGTCGGGCACCCAGCGGACGAGCCCGATGCCGTCGCGTAGCGGATCGCCGTCGACGTAGACCGGGATCCGTTGCTGGGTGACGAGCTCGCGCGCGGTGGCGAACGGCCCGCCGAACGCCTGGTCGATCACGAGGTCCCCGTAGCCGCCCAGCCCGGGGGCGGATACCCGCCACTCCGGGACACCGGCGGTGCCGCCGGTGAGGGCGGGCATCGGGGCGCACGGGAAGGGCAGCGCGACTCCCCAGTCCGTCAGCACGGGGACCCCGGGCCGCACGAGGTCGTCGAACCGGGCCAGCCGCGGCGCGCGGGGCCGGCTCACCGCCAGGGGCGTGTCCGCGAGGGTCCCGGACGTCGTCGCGCGGGCGGCGGCTGCCGGTCCGGCGGCGTCGTCGGTGGCCAGCACCCGGACGGCGCGGGCGCCGGGCGGGGCGAGGACCCGGACGTCGCGCGGGGCGGTCGCTGCGCCGAGGGAGGCGGGCGTGGGTGCCACCGGCACCCCGGACCCGAGCGGGGTGGGGGAGGGGGGCCCTGGTTCGTCGGCGGTGAACTCCAGCCGGACGCCCTGGCGTGGCCCGGCGGTGCCGCTGATCGTGGTCACCACCGGGCTGCGGTCGGCGCGCTGGTCGTCGGTGAGCAGGAACCACCCGCTGCGCAGCGTGGCTGGTCCTGCGAGGCGTGGATCTGCCCGCCAGCCGGGCAGCGCCTGCCCGGCCACGACCAGCGGTACCGACGCGTCTCCACCGGCGCCTCCGGACGGGTCGTCGTCGCGCGGCGCGGGCGCACCCGGGATCGCGGTGAAGCCGTCGGTCACCGGCGGGTCGGACGGACCGGGGGCCGGCGCCAACATGCCCGCGGCCGGGTCGGGCTCGACGCTGAGCGAGTCGGCCAGCCCGCAGTGTGGCCGGGCCAGCGCAGCGAGGTCGTCGCCCCCGATCGAGTAGGTACCCGCCCGCGTCACGGGCACCTTGAGGAACGACGCGAAGAGCAGGACGACCACCCCGAGGAGCAGGACCAACGCCCAGGAACCGGGGGCGACCGCGACCGCCTGAGCCGCTGACAGGTCGCTCCGGTGCCGCGCGCGGCGCCCGGCGACGAGCAGCACCACGATGAGCACCGTGAGCGGCCCGATCACCGCCCCCAGATCGGCGACCCCGATCCCGGCGATCAGTGGCGGGCGGTCGTTCCAGGGCACGCCCCAGTCGGAGACCCACGCCCAGTTGTCGAATCCGAGCGACACCAGCACGCCCGCGACCACCAGACCCCCGAGCACGCCGGCCGCGGCGTAACCACCGCGCGGGCGTCGACGCAGCGCGGCCGGCGACCAGCAGGCGAGAAGGAGGAACAGCACCCCGGCGCCGACTCCTGCGAGGTCCGCGAAGTGCATCGGCCACTTCGTCGGGCTGGGCACGAGCGCCACCAGCGAGAAGGCGGCCGTCAGCACGAGCCGCCGCGCCGGACCGCGCGCGAGCCCCGCCACCCGGGTCGTCAGGCTCCACGACACCGCCCCCAGCGCGACGAGCAGGACCAGCACCGGCGTGCGGTAGGCCAGCGAGCCCCCCATGTCGCCCGGAGTGAGCAGCGAGACGTAGCGCAGGTATTCCTGGGACCAGTCCGCTCCGGTCCCTACCAGCTCGCGGACCCGGGTCGACTCCCGGATCGCGGCGAAACTCTGGTCGCCGCACATCGCCAGCAGCGCCGTCGAGCCCCCGGCGGTCGCCGCGAGCCCCGCCACCGCCGACCGCGCCCATCCGAGGGTCAGCACCGCCTGCACGGCGGCCGGCACCGCGACCAGCAGGGGCATCACGGCGAGCAGTCCCGACGGCGTCACCGCGACCGTCCAGGCGGCCACGGCGACCGCCGAGACGCACGGCAGCAATCGGCGGGTCGCGATCGCACGTTCGGTCAGCACCCAGACGGCGAGGCCCCCGGTGGCCACCCACGGGTCCGGGCGCAGGGTCGTGCCGAACGGCAACCACCACGCCGCGAAGGCCACCGCCGCGAGCACCGGCGCTGAGCGGACGCGTCCCAATGCCCCGAGCCGGGGCAGCACGCATCGCGACAGCAGGGTCCAGCTCGTCAGCGCCAGAACGAGAGCCGGGATGCGTAACCACCAGACCGGAGCCGGGCCGGGCGCGAGGCCGGCCCAGGCGGCGTGCACCTCGGCGTACCAGCTGAACGGTGCCTCGGGGGCGTTGAGCCAGCGCTGTACGTTGCCGAGGAATCCGCTGCTCGCGCGGCTGCGGATCATGCTGGCGAGATAGCCGTCGTCCACGCTGGCCGGCCCGATCACCGTCCAGACCGCGAGCACCGCGACCACCCCGACGTCCACCGCCGCGGGTCGCCCAGGACGGGGGAGCCTGCGCCGCGCCGGTCCGTCGAGGACCCACGCCAGGGCCAGCACCCCCAGCCCGCCCGCGACGCACCCCGCGGCCAGCCACCACTTGACCGCGCTCGGGGTGGTCTGGAACCGGGTGTCAGTGACCAGGTGCAGGTGCAGCCCCTCGGTCAGGGCGGCGGCGGTGAAGACGCCCGCCACGACCGGGCGCACGTCCGTGGGGACGTCGGCGACCACGGTGACCCGGGCGGCGACCTCGACCGTCACCCGTGTCGACTGCGGGTCCGAGGCCACGGCGACGACGCAGGGCCCGGCGGGCAGCGCCACCGTGGCCAGATCGTGGTCGAACGACGTGAGTCGCAGCACGCGCCCGTCCGAGACCAGTCGCAGCCCGCGCGCGTCGGTCCCCGTGGGCGGGGTGGTGGTGAGGAGGTCGCCGACCACCGAGCGGGCGGCGGCGCAGGTCACGGACGCGTCGAGCGTCACCGGCTGGTAGGGCATCAGCGCCAGCGCCACCGGGGTCGGTGCGGGAGACGTCGGCCAGTCGAACGCCACGACCGGCTGCGTGACCGGGGCGAACGGGAAGGCCAGGGCGGCAGCGAGGGTCAGCGCGGCGCACGCGGCGAGCAGTGCGGCGAGGGTGCGACGCCGGCGGGCACCATCGACGGCCCGGCCGGGCCCCGAGGGGTCGAGGTCGTCGACCTCGGGCTCGACATGACCCACCGTCACGGCAGCCGAGACTAGCCGCGCGCGGCGACCTCACCCGCAGGCCCCCGTTCGGGGCCTCCCGAGCGGTCAGGTCCGCCGAGCGACGACCCGGTACAGGTGCGGGTCCTCGTCGCCGTAGGGCGAGAAGCCGGTGCCCTCCTGCTCGAGCAGCGGTACGAAACGGTGAACATCGCGCAGCAGTCGGCCGAACGCCGGACCGTTCTGGAACCGGCGATAGTGATTTCCGTGGACCTTGTGGTTGGCCGCGTCCTTGTCCGTGCGGAATTCGGCAGCCAGATGGTCCCCGGGTCGCGCGCAGTCCGCGATCGCGTTCATGAGGGCGTCCTGCACGTCCTGGGTGACCGAGTGCAGGAAGAAGCGCAGGTAGAAGACCATCGGTCTCGACGCGTCACGGGCATCCCGCAGGGCGGCCCGGACGCGGACGGGCTCTCCGACATCACACACCTGGAACGACAAGGCGCCGGAACGACCCCACAGCTCCGCCCGGCGACGAGCCTCGCGGATGGCGACGTGAGAGCGGTCGATGCCGGTCACCTTGCGCCGACCCGCGGCGGCGAAGGCGTAGGTGTCGCGACCGTCACCACATCCGACGTCGACGATGACCTCGGGGAGATCCGGCAAGGACCGCACCAGCGACTGGAACGTCGATCCGCTCGCGTACGTGTTGTGGGCGTAGAAATGGGCCCAGTACACCTCCTCGACGACGGCGGGTGACAGGAGATCCGTCGTGGGAGCGTGCAGGGTGCCCGCGGCGTCGACGAAGAGAGCGGAGAAGGTGGCCGACACATCGGGTCGGACGGATGTCGAGACCCTCAGCGATGTCGGCCCGGCCCGCACGACGAGTCCGGCGTCGACCAGCACGAAGGCGATCTGCCGTAGATCCGTCGCGAACGTGGCCGCGTCGCGTCGGCGGGACACGAGTGCGCCCGTGAACCCGGGCGCGTCATCGGCGAGCCCGTTCCCCGTCACCGGTTCAGGCACCGTTCCGTCGGCCAGCACGGCGTCATAGCCCCAGCTGTCCGCCACGATCGCACGCACCCGTGCGCACAACTCGAGCGCGTCCGCCTGCGCGGAGCGGGTCGTCATAGCGTCGGCACGCTACCCGAGCCGGGAGACGTCGGCGCATGCCGGCAGCGACCATGGTCAGCATCGTGTGAGCCCGGTGGTGGCATGCTCGCGGGCCGAGAACACGGTCCGGGGTAGGGCGTCGGCCCTCGCAACCACGCAGTGATACTGGTCCCTCCACCGCCAGAGGGAGAGGTGCGCAGGTGAACGTCGAGCCGGGGTCGGTCGACGACAGGCCTCTTCACCCGGACCGCGAGGGGGTGACCTTCCGCTCCGGTGAGGTCCGCGGCGACGTGGTGGACGTGCTCTTCGACGGCCGTCGGGTCTGGTCGTTCAGGGTGGACGAGGCCCGGCCGACCCAGGACGGCACCGCCGCGCAGTGGTTCCGCGCGTCGTGGCCGGAGGCCCTCCGGCCGTATCTCGACGGGTGGGTGACGGTCGGTCTGCGCGAGGTCGACGGCAACGTCGCACTGGCGGCGACAGAGGTGCAGCTCGGGTCGTCGCCCTCGCGGGTACGTGTCGAGGACTCCTCCGGGCGCCCCCTCGTCGTGAACAAGTGGGGTGGCCTCGGGCGGGCTCTGGCCGACACCGGCGAGGACGCCACGGCACGGCTGCTCGGCCACGTCGACGCCATCCGGGCCGTGCTGACCGAGGAACTGGGCCTGGACGCGTACTTGACCTTCGGGACTCTTCTCGGCTCGGTCCGCACCGGCCACCTGATCCAGCACGATGACGATGCCGATCTCGGCTACTTGAGCGCACAGAGCCACCCCGCCGAGGTCGCGCGAGAGAGCTTCGCGGTCGGCCGCGCGTTGCGGCGGCACGGCTATGTGGCGCTCCGGCTCTCTGCCGGTCACATCCAGATGCACTTCTCCCACGAGGGCAGAACGGACTTCTTCGTCGACGTCTTCTCCGGGTGGCATCTCGACGGCTGGTGGTACCAGGTGTTCTGCGTCCGCGCGTCGGTGCCGCGGGAGGAGCTCCTCCCGGCGGGTTCGATCATGGTGGAGGACCGCCCGGAGCCGGCACCGAGGGAACCTGCGCGTGTGCTGGAAGCGATCTACGGGCCGGGGTGGTCGGTCCCTGATCCTGCGTTCAAGTTCACCATTCCGCGCAGCACGAGCCAGCGGTTCTTCGGCTGGTTCCGGGACCTGAACGTCGATCGCGAGTACTGGGAGGCGACGTACGAGGCGCACCGGTCGGCGGTCGGCGAGGTCGGTGAGGCTTCCCCGCTCGCCCGCTGGACGCTGCAACACCGCCTCGAGGGCGGGGAGTCGGTTCTCGACGTCGGCTGCGGTCGTGGCGACGACGCGCTGTGGCTGGCGGCTCACGGGTGGAGGGTCCACGCCGTGGACTACGTCCGGGCACCACTGGCGCGCGCGTCGGCCATCGCCCGCGAGCGTGGGTCGTCCGCGCGGTTCGAGGTCGTCAATCTGTGCGACGTCCGCACGGTCCTGCGCCTCGGCGCCTGGTGCGCCGCGCAACGACGGCCGTGGGTCCTCTACGGCAACGGGCTGCTCGACGCCCTGGCCGATGAAGCCCGCGCCCACCTGTTCCGACTGGTCTCGATGGTCGTACGGTCGGGCGGCCAGGCTGTCCTCGACCTCGCTGACATGCCCGACCAGCTTCCGGAGCCACAGCGGGTCCGCGGCGCCGAACCCCTCGCGCCCATGCAGGTGAGCGATGAGATGGAGGCAGCGGGGCTCCGGGTCACCGACATCTCCACCCTCCAGGTTCCGACCACGGTGGACGATCGCGGCGAGACCGGCCGCATGACGACGAGGACGGTGATCACGTGCACCCGATGAAGCGCGAGACGGTGACGGCGATACTGCGGCGTGGACCGGTCCGAGGTCTCGGGCGACGAGTACGACGAATCCTGGTACCCGAGCGTGAAGCCCTCGTCGCGGGGATCGACGAGCTGCACCGTCGACTCGAGATTCTGGAGACCGAGCGAGGCGCGTGCGAGGCCGAGCTGGCGACGTTGCGGGAGAGGGTTCGGGAGGGACTGGACCAGGCGCAGCAGGAGCGGTGGCAGCTGCACCGGCGAGCCGAACGCCTCGAGTCCGAGAGCCGCCGGGCCCGTGAGCGCTTCGGCACCAGCGACGCGGATCCGGCCGCGCTCCTCGCCTGGATGGAGGATCTCGACGAGGGCCTGCACGAAGCTCGTCGGCTCAACGTCCGGATCGCTGAGCTCACCGACATCGTCACCGAACTGGTACTGCCGTTGCACGATCGAGAGATCGACGCAGAGCGGCTGCGACCGCTCAGTGCTGAGACGCTGTAGGGGCTGTTCCGCGCGGACCGCACTTGAGCACGACGGGACGCCCCTGGTTCGATCCGCGCATGTTGGAGGCGCACCGCGTGTCGTCGCTCCGCCCGCGCTGGGAGGTCCGCGAGGACGGCGCCCCGCTGCTGGTGCTCGAGAAGAAGGGCTGGCGCTCCGGCGTCGAGTACACCCTCGACGGCACCTCCTACGAGGTGCGTTCCACCTGGACCGGCAGCCGGTACACCCTCGTCAGCGGGGACACCGAGATCGCCCACGCCTCGCGGATCGGGCGCAAGCACTGGTCGGTGACCACCCCGGAGAGCGAGTTCCACTTCCGTCGCCGCTCGGTCTGGAAGTCCGACCAGGAGTGGGTGCCCGACCCGGATTCGTCGGCGGCCCTCGGCAGCATCCACCGCACCGGCACGTGGCGGGGTGACGCCGAGGCCCAGCTGCCCGGCATGCCTGCCCCGCTCGCGGTGTTCGTCCTCGCGGTCGTGCTGCTCATGTGGGAGCAGGCTGCGGCCGCCGCGGCGAGCGGGGCCGCCGCGACCTGACCGCCGGCGGGACGGCCGCGGCGAGAATCGTCCACCCGGCGGCGAGCACGACCATCGTCGCCACCCCCACCGGCGGATAGATGTGGCTGGTCAGGAACGACCACGCCCCACCCACGACGAGGACGGTCCCGACGACGGCGGCGGCGCGCGCCGCGAGCCCGTGGGCGACGACGACGGCCGTCGCCCCGCCGATCACCGCGGTCGCCAGGTAGGCGTACACGCCCGGGACGGCCAGCCGGTCCGCCATCCCGAACAGCGCCGGCACCCACGGTCCGGGCCCCACCACGACGGTCTCCTGGCCGGCGCCGATCCCCGCGAGGACGTCGAGCGCCGTGTAGCAGCAGGCGTAGAGCAGTCCGAGGACGACCACGGCGACCTCGATCAGGCGGCTGCGGCCCCGCACGACCACCCACGGGCCGAGCGCGAGCAGCGGGAAGAGCACCAGGCCGATCACGTGCAGGTCGCGCCACCAGGGCGCCGAGGCGGGCGTGAGCATCGTCGGGTGGGTCGAGCCCAGGGCCGCGAGCAGCAGCGGGGGGAGCGCGGCGGCGGCGAGAGCGACCGGGCGGGGCAGGACACCAGGGGCGAGCGGAGCGACGGGCGGCATCTCCGTCCTCTCCGTGCTCGTGACCGCACCGTGACACGCCGGTGACCACCCGTCTGTGTACGGACAAATGGCTAACTCACTGGTCCGAACAGGCGACTTCCGTGGCGGGGACCAACTGAGGGGGGCGTCATGGCGGACAGCAGGATCGTGGGCGGACCGGGGCACCGTCATCGTCGCAGAACGGCTCTCGCGGCCGCGGTGGGCGCGGTCGCCCTGCTGGTGGGGTCCTCGCCGCCGGAGTCGGTCCCGGACGCGCCGATGCCGCCGTGGTGACCGGCCGGATCGCCGGTTACGCGGGCGGCTGCCTGGAGAACGCGAACAACGCGGCGACCGCGAACAACCCGCTGCAGCTCGCCAACTGCGCCACGAACGCCGGCCAGCAGTGGTCCCGCTACGCCGACGGCACCCTGCGGGTCCAGGGCGGCTGCGCGGATCTGCTCGGCGGAGCCACCGCGGCCGGGACCCGGGTCGTGTTCGCGGCCTGCTCGACGACGGCGACCTCGCAGCGCTGGACGATCTACGCGTCCGGCTTCGTCCAGAACCAGAAGTCGGGGACCTGGCTCGCCCCGCTCAACAACCAGGTCTACGCCAGGGTCGCCATCACCATCGCCGTGTGTGCGAACGTGAACGCGCAGCGGTGGGCGCTGCCGGGCGTCTCGACGACGCCCACGACGACCACGCCGCCGCCGACCACCACCACGAAGCCGACCACCACCACGAAGCCGACCACCACGACGAAGCCGACCACGACGACCACGCCGCCGACCACGACGACCACGCCGCCGACCACGACGACACGAAGCCGACGACGACCGTGACGACACCGACCACCCCGGCCCCGGCGCCCTGGGACTCCGACTTCACCGGCTCGGGATTCGGCAAGTTCGACGACACCCCGTGGAACGACGTCGGGGCGGACGCGCCGACCCTCGTCAGCTCGCCGGTGACCCCGGGCGCGAAGTCGGCCCTGTTCACCATGCCCGGCGGCGGCCAGCGCACCGAGCTGGTGCCGACGACCGCGGACTTCGTCGAGGGTCAGGACCGATGGTTCCGCTTCTCGTTCTACCTGCCGACGTCGTTCCCGACCCAGGTCGCCTCGTGGCAGGTGATCACGCAGTGGAAGAACGACGGGACCGGTTCCCCGCCGCTGGAGATCACCGTCGGCAACGGCAACCTCGTCCTCGAGGGCGGCTACGGCTACCCGGGCGGGTCGCGGAAGTTCACTAAGGTCATGGGGCCCGCGACGACCGGGGCCCGGACCGACCTGGTCCTGCACGTGTTCTTCTCGAGGGACCCGAGCAGGGGCAGCGTGGACGTCTGGCGCAACGGCACCCAGGTCGTGTCCGGCTACAAGCCCGCCGGCGGAACGCTCTACCCCACCAGCACCGCCTCGACGGCGTCGCTGGCCTCCTACTGGAAGATGGGCATCTACCGC
>JAVXWR010000145.1:0-3094 GCA_032230725.1 Actinomycetota bacterium | reverse complement strand
TTCCTCGTCGCGCACCGGCCCGGGTTCGTCGCCCCGACGCTGGCCGCGCGCTCGTTCGCCACGCTCGACCAGTTCTCCGGCGGCCGCGTCGCGATGCACGTCATCTCCGGCGGGAACGACGCCGACCAGCGCCGCGACGGCGACCACCTCGACAAGGAGGCGCGGTACCGGCGCACCGACGAGTACCTCGAGGTCGTCACCCGCACCTGGACCGCCGCGACGCCCTTCGACCACCACGGCGAGCACTACCGCGTCGAGGACGTCTCCCCCGACGTGCGCCCGCTCGGACACATCCCGATCTACTTCGGCGGGTCGTCGCCGGCGGCGTACCGGGTCGGAGGCAGGCACGCCGACGTGTTCGCGCTGTGGGGCGAGCCGCTGGCGGAGACCGCCGAGCAGATCGCCGCGGTCCACGAGGCGGCACGGCAGGCCGGGCGTACCACCATGCCCCGGATCAGCGTCTCGTTCCGGCCGATCCTCGGCGCCACCGAGGAGCAGGCCTGGGCCCGCGCCTACGACATCCGCGACCGCATCGCCGGGTTCGACGGCGGCGCGGGCAGCTTCACCGGCACGCGGATGCCCGACCGCGCCCCGGCCAACGTCGGGTCCCAGCGCCTGCTCGCCGCCGCCGAGCGCGGCGAGCGCCACGACCGCGCGCTGTGGACCGCGACCGCCGCCGCCACCGGGGCCGCCGGGAACTCCACGGCCCTCGTCGGGACCCCGGAGACGGTGGCCGCCGCGCTGCTCGACTACGTCGAGCTCGGGGTCACGACCCTGCTCATCCGCGGCTACGACCCGATCGACGACGCGATCGCCTACGGGCGCGACCTGCTGCCGCTGGTCCGCGCCGAGCTCGCCCGCCGCGCCCCCGTCGGCGCGCCGGCATGACGACCCCATCGAACCGGCCGGCACCCGCGCCGTCCGCACGAGACGAGGAGCCCCAGTCGTGACCGCGACGACGAGCCCGACCCCGCCCTCCCACACCCCGACCCGCGTGGCGCTCGCGAGCGGCGTCGGGACCGCGATCGAGTGGTACGACTTCTACCTCTACGCGACCGCCACCGCGCTGGTGTTCAACACGCTGTTCTTCCCCTCGATCAGCCCGACCGCCGGGACCCTCGCGGCGTTCGCGACCTACGCCGCCGGGTTCGGGGCGCGTCCGATCGGCGCGATCGTCGCCGGCCACATCGGCGACCGGGTGGGCCGCAAGGCCGTCCTGGTCGCCGCCCTCGTGACCATGGGCAGCGCCACGACCCTCATCGGCGTGCTGCCCGGCTACGCGAGCATCGGCGCGCTCGCCCCGACGCTGCTCGTGGTGCTGCGGCTGCTGCAGGGCTTCGCGGTCGGCGCCGAGTGGGGCGGCGCCGCGGTGCTCTCCACCGAGCACGCTCCGGCGGGCCGGCGCGGTTGGTACGGCAGCTTCACCCAGATCGGCTCCCCCGCCGGGATGCTGCTCGCCACCGGCTCGCTCTCCCTGGTCCGCGCGCTGACCGACACCGAGTCCTTCCTCGCGTGGGGCTGGCGGATCCCGTTCCTCGCGAGCGCGATCCTCGTCGTCGTCGGGCTCGTCATCCGGCTGCGGCTCGAGGACGCCCCGGAGTTCCGGGCGCTGCGCGAGCAGGGCACGGTGCTGCGGATGCCCGTCGTCGAGGTGCTGAAGACGGCCCCGCGCGAGGTGCTGCTGACCACCGGTCTGCGCCTGTCCCAGATCGGCCTCTACACGCTGATCACCACCTACGGGCTGACCTACGTCGTGGCGAAGATGGGCAAGACGTCGTCGGCGGGGCTGCTCGCCGTCGTGGTGGTCTCGGCGATCGGCCTGGCGACGACGCCGTTGTGGGCGCTGCTCTCCGACCGGGTCGGGCGGCGCCGGCCGTACCTGCTCGGGTCGATCGGCGGCACCGTCGGGCTCGTGATGTTCTTCCTCGCCGTCGACTCCGGGTCGACGCTGCTCGTGGTGCTCGCGGCCGTCCTCGCGATCAACCTGCTGCACGACTCCATGTACGGCCCGCAGGCCGCGTGGTTCGCCGAGATGTTCGACGTGCGGGTGCGCTACAGCGGCGCGTCGCTGGGCTACCAGTTCGGCTCGGTGCTCTCCGGTGGATTCGCCCCGCTCGTGGCCGCCGCCCTGCTGGTGGCCGGCGACGGGCGCCCGTGGTGGATCGTTCTCGCGTTCGGCGGGCTGTCGGTCCTGACGACGGCGGCGGCGCTGCTGGCGCCGGACCCCTCGCGGCAGGCGGAGCGGACGCCGGAGCCGAGCGCCGTATGAGCACCACGACGACCCCGACGTCGCCCGTCGCCCTGCGCTCCCCGGTGGTCGCCACGCTGCTCGCCGATATCGGGGCGGGCGCGGCCGAGCGCGAACGCCTCGACGAGAACCCGTTCGAGCAGGTGGCGGCGGTGGCCGCGGCGGGACTGGGCCGGCTGTCGCTGCCCGTCGACGAGGGCGGGTCGGGCGCGTCGATCCGCGAGCTGTTCGGGTTCGTCACCGACCTCGCCGAGGCCGACCCGATCGTCGCCCACGTGCTGCGCACCCACTACAGCCAGGTGCTGGGCTTCCTGCGCCTGCCCGACCCCGACGTACGCCGCCGCTGGCTCGACGAGGTCCGCGCCGGGAAGGTCTTCGGCAACGCGATCAGCGAGACCGGCTCGGTGTCGGCGGGGTCGCACGAGTTCACGACCCGGCTCGACGAGCTCGACGGCCGGCTCGTCCTGAACGGCACGAAGTACTACAGCACCGGGACGCTGTACGCGGACTGGATCGCGGTGGCGGCGCGCGTCGAGGGTGACCGGCTGGCGACGGTGCTCGTGCCCGCCGACCGCGCGGGCGTCGACGTGGTCGACGACTGGGACGGCATGGGCCAGCGCCGGACCGGCACCGGGACGACGTCGTTCCGCGACGTCGTCATCGAGCGGGACGACGTGCTCGTCGTGCGGGACCGGCTGACGCCGCGCCCGGCCGGCGATGTGCCGTTCCTGCAGCTCTACCTGCACGCGGTGATCGCCGGGATCCTGCGCAGCGTGGTCGCCGACGCCGCCGAGCTCGTCCGCACCCGGACGCGCACCTTCGACCACGCCCCGGCCCCGCGGCCCG
>JAVXWR010000130.1:0-4641 GCA_032230725.1 Actinomycetota bacterium | reverse complement strand
CGAAGGCCGGCTCGGCGAGCACCCGCCGGGCCGCCGCCATCACCGACTCGCTGGCCACCGGACGCTCGGTGAGGGCCAGCCCCGCCCCCAGCTCGGCGACCCGGCGGGCGACCATCGGCTGGTCCGCACCCTGCGGGACGACGATCATCGGGACACCGGAGTACAGGGCCTCGTTCACGCTGTTGACCCCGCCGTGGGTGACGAAGAGCGCGGCCCGGCCGAGCACGTCGAGCTGCGGGACGGAGCGGCGGGCGATGACGTTGTCCGCCACCGGGCCGAGGGTCGCCGGGTCGGTCTGCCCGGTGGCGATCACGACGTGCCCCGCGAGCGGCGCCAGGGCGCGCACGAAGCCGCGGAGGAGCTCGCGGTCGGTGTTGTAGATCGTGCCCAGCGAGGCGTAGAGCACCGGGTCGCGCAGCTCGCCCAGCGGGAAGCCCGGGTGCGGGGGACGGGCTCCGAGGCACGGCCCCACGAAACGGTAGGAGGCGTCGAACGAGTCGCCGGCGGGGTGCACCGTCCGGGAGGTGAACACGAGGTTGAGGCCCTCGCGGGCGTTGAGCACGTCGGTCGGCGGGAGCCCGCGGGCGCCGAAGCGACGTCGGAGGAGCCACCGGGACCGCACGTAGCGGGCGACGCTGCCCGCATGGGTCACGGCGGCCGCCCCGAGCTCCCACGACGGCCCGGTCGGGCTGGGCACCTGCCGGTTGTAGGCGAACGTCGTGAACGTCGCGACGGCCGGCACCCCGAGGCGGCGGGCGGCGATCGGCGCCCAGAGGCAGGCGGCGTCGTGGACCACCACGTCGGGCCGTGCGCGGCCGAGATCGTCCAGCACCCCCGGCAGGACCTGGAGGGCGCGGGCCGCCACGCCGTCCATGAGCGTGATGGGCTGGGGCGCCTCCGGGCGCCCCGGCGGTGCGGGCGGATAGGTCCGGACCAGGGCGCCGGCCGCGGTGATCTCGTCCTCGAACCCGCTGTCCGCGTGGTAGGTGACGGTGTGTCCCCGGCGCGTCAGCTCGGCGACCACGGGCAGGGTCGGGTTGACGTGGCCGTGCATGCCGATGTTGACGAACGCGATCGTGCTCATGACGTCGACCTCGATCCCGTGGTGCGGTCCGTCCGTTCGCCGCCGGCGCTGGCGGCGCTGCTGAGCGCCTCGGGCGGGCCGTAGCCGGGTGCGCGGTAGAGCCCGGGCGCCGCGTCGATCGGCGCCTCGTCGAGGAAGCGGCGCGCCGCCGCGCGCGCGGTCCGGATCAGGCGGTCGCCCTGGGAGAAGTCCCACGGGGACGGCCAGTCCTCGATGCCGGTGGGCATGACCACCGTGGGGACGACCGAGGCGACCTGCTGCAGGTCCCGCTCGATCTGGTGGTGCAGCAGGAAGAGCCCGGCCCGCCCGGCGACGGCGGTCGCGCGGAGCGGGGGCAGCTCGGGACGCATGGGCCAGCTCTCCGGTCCCGACGACAGCGCCACGACACTCGCCGCACCGCACTGCAGCGCGGCGAGCACCGGGACGTAGGCGATCACGCCGCCGTCGACGAGGACCCGCCCGTCGCGCTCCACCGGCGGCAGGACCCCCGGGACGGCCGCGCTGGCCAGGAGGGCCGAGACGAGGTCTCCCTCGCCCATCGAGACCTCGCTGCCGGTGACCACGTCCGTCGCCACCGCCCGGAACGGCACGGGGAGCTCCTCCAGCGTGGCGGGAAGACCGGCCCGGTCGATCAGCCGGCGCAGACCGTCGGAGGAGAACAGCCCACCCGCCGGCCGTCGGAAGGGCACGCGCATCCCGATGACCCGCCGTCGGGTCGTGTGCGTCCAGACCTCCTGCAGCCACGGCGCCGCCTGCCCCGGGTGCGCCGCCACGATCGCGCCGTTCAGCGCGCCCACCGAGGTCCCCACGACCAGGTCGGGGACGAAGCCGTGGTCCTCCAGCGCGAGCCCCACGCCGACGTGCGCCGCACCCAGACAACCGCCACCCCCGACCACCAGGGCCGTGGGCCGGGGGAGTCGGTCCAGCGGTGACATCGGCGGGGTCGTGGCCGACATCAGCCCGGCCGCCGGCCCAGCAGGCCGACGAGGTCGAGGACGCGCTGGGAGTAGCCCCACTCGTTGTCGTACCAGCCGAGGATCTTGACGGTCCTCGTCCCCATCGTCCTGGTCATGCCGGCGTCAAAGGTGCAGGACGCGGACGAGCCGATGACGTCGGTGGAGACGAGCGGGTCCTCGGTGTAGGCGAGCACGCTCTTGAGCTCGCCGTCCGCGGCGGCGCGGAAGGCCTCGTTGACCTGCTCGGCGGTCACGTCGGTCTCGAGGGTGGCGGTCAGGTCGGTCACCGATCCGTCCACCACGGGCACCCTGATCGCGATGCCGTCGAGCCGGCCGGCGAGCTCGGGCAGCGCGAGCGTGGCCGCGCGGGCGGCCCCGGTCGTGGTGGGGATGATGTTGACCGCGGCCGCCCGGGCCCGGCGCAGGTCCTTGTGCGGGGCGTCGTGAAGGCGCTGGTCGCCGGTGTAGGCGTGCACGGTCGTCATGAACCCGGTCTCCAGACCGAATGCGTCGTGGAGGACCTTGGCCATGGGCGCGACGCAGTTGGTGGTGCACGACGCCGCGGAGACCACGGTCTGGCTGCCGTCGTAGGCCGCGTCGTTGACCCCCATCACGACGGTGAGGTCGGCGTCCTTCGCCGGGGCGGTCACCAGGACCCGGTGCGCGCCGGCGGCCAGGTGCCCCCGGGCCTCGCCGGTACCGGTGAACCGGCCGGTGGCCTCGACCACGACCCCGACGCCGAGGTCGGCCCACGGCAGCTCGGCGGGGGTGCGTCCGGCGGTCACGGAGACGGCACGCCCGTCGACGACGAGCCCGTCGTCGCGCACCGCGACCTCGCCCGGGAAGCGGCCGCGGACCGAGTCGTGGCGCAGCAGGTGCGCGAGCGTGACCGCGTCGGTGACGTCGTTGACGGCCACCACCTCGATCTCGGTCTCCTCGCCGACCCGGCGTTGCTCGGCGGCCCGGAACACCGTGCGGCCGATGCGACCGAACCCGTTGATGCCGACGCGGATGGTCATGACGGAATCCCCCTCGGGAACGGTCCGGGCGACGGCAGCACGCCGACGGCGGAGGGTGTGGCCGGCCCGCGGGTGTCGGTGGCGGCCAGGTCGGCCGCGCCGACCAGGCCGGCGTCGGGGCCGAGCTCGGCGGTCACGACGCGGGCGGTGGGGCGGTGGCCGCGGCCGGTGAGGTTCTTGGTGTAGGCGGCGAGCAGGGGGCCGAGCAGGATGTCGCCGGCCGCCGCGACCCCGCCGCCGATGACCACGACGCCGGGGTCGAGCACGGCGGCGAGCTGGGCGACGCCGAGGCCGAGCCAGGCCCCGACCTCGTCGAAGACCTGCAGCGCGGCCACGTCGCCCGCCCGGGCCGCGGCGGTCACCATCGGGCCCCCGACCGCCTCGGCGCGTCCTCCGGCCCGGGCGAGCAGATCGTGGGCCAGCACGGGGGAGTCCACCGCGATCTCGCGCGCCCGGCGCACCAGCGCGGTGCCGCTGGCGTAGCGCTCCAGGCACCCCGCAAGCCCGCAGGGGCAAGGGCGTCCGCCCGGCACCATCACGACGTGCCCGACCTCGGCGGCGGCCCCGAACTCGCCGCGCAGCACGCGCCCGTCCTGGACGACGCCGCCGCCGAGTCCGGTGCCCACGGTCAGGGCCAGCACCTGGCGGGTGCCCCGGCCGGCACCGAAGCGGGACTCGGCCCACGCGGCGGCGTTGGCGTCGTTCTCCACCACGACCGGGAGTCCGGTGCGCTGCTCGAGCTCGTCGCGCAGCGGTTCGTCCCGCCAGGCCAGGTTGGGCGCGAACATCACCGTCGCCCGGGCGGCGTCGACGAAGCCCGCGGCGGAGACGCCGATCGCGGTCACCTCGTGCTCGGTGCGCAGCTCCCGGACGGCGTCGGTGACGGCGTCGCGGACCTGGTCGGCGTGCTGGGCGGGTGTCACGCGCTGGTTGCGGGCGACGATCCGTCCGTCGGCGTCCACGACGCCGGCCGCGATCTTGGTGCCGCCGACGTCGACGCCGATCGCGGACGTGCTCACGACGTCACCCCGAGCGGGGCGCGGTGCAGGCGGTGGCGCTCGGCCGGGGAGAGGCCGCCGACGACGCCGTGCCGGTACCACCGGGACTCGTGCGTCATGACGTCGTCCAGGCAGGTCGTGCGGACCGGGCAGCGCCGGCAGACCTCCTTGGCCGCCCGCACGCTCGACGGCCGTGGGTGCTGACCGTCGGCCTCGGGGAAGAAGAGGGACCGGGGCCGGCTCGCGCAGGCGGCGTGGTCGTGCCAGCTCGGGACCGACGAGCCGTCGAAGAGCAGCGCGCGGAACACGAGCCGGACGCCCTCGGCGTCCTGGGCGGTGTGGGTCGCGCGCCGCCCGGTGGGGCGGGGGACGGTCGGGATCCCCTCGACGGGTCCGTCCATGGTGGTGCTCCGTTCTGGTGGGAGGGGACGGCGGTGCGTCGGCGGCCGTCGGTCAGGTGATCACGCGGGGCCGGGCGGGGGCGGTGCCCTGCATGTCCTCGAGCTCGCGGCCCTTGGTCTCCTGGACGGCGCGGAGCACGAACCAGGCCGACAGCAGGGCGAAGAGGGCGTACAGGCCGTAGG
>JAVXWR010000127.1:0-3259 GCA_032230725.1 Actinomycetota bacterium | reverse complement strand
TGACGCGCAGCGAGCGGGTCACGTGGTCGGGCCGGCACCGCCCGGCGCTGAACGACCAGCCCGTCTTCCCGCGTCCGGCCCAGGACCCGCTGCCGGTCTGGGTCGGGGTCGGCGGCTCGCCGGAGTCGTTCGTGCGGGCCGGTCTGCTCGGGCTGCCGCTCATGGTGGCCATCATCGGCGGCGAACCCCGGCAGTTCGCCCCGCTGATCGACCTCTACCGCCGCGCCGGCGAGCAGGGCGGGCACCCCCCGGAGCAGCTGAAGGTCGGCCTGCACTGCTTCGGGTTCCTCGGCGACGACGTCGCGAAGGCCACCAACTCCTTCTACCCGGGGTGGGAGGCGATGTTCACGACGATCGCCCGCGAGCGCGGCGGCATGCCGCCCACCCGGCGACAGTTCGACGCGACGCGCGGGCCCGACGGCGCCTACGTCGTCGGCGACCCCGACCAGGTGGCAGCGAAGCTGGCGCGCATCTCCTCCCAGCTCGGCGGGGTCGACCGGGTCAACCTGCAGATGACGAACCCACGGCTGCGCCACGCCGACCTGCTGCACTCGATCGAGCTGCTGGGCGAGGTCGTGCCCAAGGTCGCCGACGTCTGAGGTGGACCCCGTGCACGCGACCGAGGCGAGCGCAGGGACGGGGAGTGTGATCGTGACCGCCCTCGACGGCCGGCCCGGCGGGAGCGGGCCGCTCGCGGGGTGGCGCGTCGGGGTCAAGGACAACGTCGCCGTGGCCGGGGTGCGCTCCACCCGCGGGTCCGCCTTCTTCGAGCACGTGGCACCGGCAGACGCGGAGGTCGTGAACCGGCTGCGCGCCGCGGGCGCCGGGATCACCGCGACGCTGAAGATGGCCGAGTTCGCGCTGGGGGTGACCTCGCAGAACTCGGTGCACGGCGGCGTGGTCAACCCGTGGGACCCGACGCGCATCCCGGGCGGGTCGAGCGGCGGGTCCGGCGCGGCGGTCGCCTCCGGGCTCGTCGACGCGGCCCTCGGCACCGACACCGGCGGGTCGGTGCGCCTGCCCGCGTCGATGTGCGGCGTGACCGGGCTGCGTCCGACGTACGGCACGGTCCCCGAGGACGGGATCTTCCCGTGCTGCCCGGAGACCGACGCGACCGGTCCGCTGACCCGGACGGCAGCGCAGGCGGGCCTGCTCGCCGCGGTGCTGACCGGGCGGGAGCCGGTCGCGCCCCGGCCGCGCCGGCCCGACGTCGTCGGGGTCGTCGCCCTGTCCGGCGCGGTCGATGCCGGACACGGCGCGGAGCGGAGCTGGACCATCGATCCGGGCGTGACCACGCGGGTGGACGAGGCCGTCCGCGTGTTCGCCGACGGGGGCGCGACACTGCGCGCGGTGACCGTCCGGGGCCTCGAGACCGTGCGCGACGACCTCTACGTCGTCGTCTACCACGATCTGGCCGCCCTGCACGCCGAGCGGCTCCGCGACGCCCCCGAGCGGTTCCAGGCCGACACCCTGACCCGGCTGCGCCTCGGGCTCGGGCTCTCCGCCGCCGACCGCGAGGCCGCCATGACACGTCTGGCGGAGTTCCGGGCGGGGGTCGAGGAGGTGCTCGCGGACGTCGACGTCCTCGTGACCCCGACGGTGCCCGTCGACGTCCCGCGGGTCGGTGCCGACCCCGACGTGGTCGCGCTCACGAAGCGGGTCGGCGAGCTCACCGCGCCGTGGGCGGTGCACCGCGGGCCGACGCTGTCGGTGCCGGTCGGGATGCACCCGGCCTCGGGGATGCCGGTCGGGATGCAGCTGACCGGTCCCCTCGGCGCCGACGACGCGGTGTGCGCGGCCGGCGCGTGGTTCCAGGAGCGGACCGCCTGGCACGAGCAGCGCCCACCGTCACCTCGGTGACACTCCGGGGTAATGCGCGCCCGTTGAGGTGACGGGTATGGATTTCGGCGTCTTCATCCCCATCGCCAACAACGGCTGGCTCATCAGCGAGAACGCCCCGCAGTACATGCCGACCTTCGACCTCAACAAGCGGGTGGTGCAGGAGGCCGAGCGGCAGGGGTTCGCCTTCGCGCTGTCGATGGTCAAGCTGCGCGGGTTCGGGGGGAAGACCGAGTTCTGGGACCACGCCCTGGAGTCGTTCACGCTCATGGCGGGCCTGGCGGCGTGCACCGAGCGGATCAAGCTGTACGCCTCGACGGCGGTGCTGACGCTGCCGCCTGCGGTGGTCGCGCGGATGGCGACGACCATCGACCAGATCGCGCCGGGCCGCTTCGGGATCAACATCGTGTCCGGCTGGGCGAGCGGCGAGTCACCCAGATGGGGCTGTGGCCCGGGGACGAGTACTTCGGCCACCGCTACGACTACTCCAGCGAGTACGTCCAGGTCATGCGCGACCTCTGGGAGACCGGCCGCAGTGATCTCGACGGGCAGTTCTTCCACATGGAGGACTGCGTGCTCTCGCCCCGGCCCTCGTCGAAGATCGACATCGTGCGCCGGCCAGTCCGAGCGCGGCATGCGCTTCTGCGCGGAGTACGGCGACTACAACTTCATCCTCAGTCCCGGGATCAACGACCCGGAGGTCTACCGCGAGCCCACCGAGAAGCTCGCCGCGGCGGCCGCGGAGAGCGGGCGCGACGTCGGGTCGCTGCCGCTGTTCATGGCGATCATGGCCGACACCGACGAGGAGGCGCAGGCCCGCTGGGCGTCGTACCACGCGGGCGCCGACCTCGGGGCTCTCGGCTACATGGCCGACGAGGGCTCGAAGGACGCGAACGCCGCCGAGGGCGGCACGGCGAAGACGATCAACCTCCCCGACGGCGCCGTGAACTTCAACATGGCGACGCTGGTCGGGTCCTACGAGACGGTGGCCCGCCAGATCGACCAGGTGGCCACGATGAAGGGCGTCGAGGGGATGATGTTCACCTTCGACGACTTCGAGGTGGGCACCCGCGACTTCGGCGAGAAGGTCATGCCGCTCCTGGGGTGACGTGATCAGATGGGCCCATGACGATGGACCCGACCGCCCTGCCGCCGGGCTTCGCCGACCAGCTCGCGGAGTACGCCGCGCGGGCCGCGGCGCCGGTCGAGCCGAAGGTCGCGGCCTCGACGATCCTGCTCCGCGACACTGCCGACGGGGTCGCGGCCTTCCTGCTGCGCCGCCGCACCCAGATGGCCTTCGCGGGCGGGATGGTCGTGTTCCCCGGAGGCGGGGTCGACCCGCGCGACGCCGGGGAGGACGTCGGGTGGGCCGGGCCACCGCCGTCGACCTGGGCGCAGCACCTGGGCCTCGACGAATCAG
>JAVXWR010000118.1:0-3675 GCA_032230725.1 Actinomycetota bacterium | reverse complement strand
ACACAAGATCAACGTAGGCAGCGTGGCGCTCGCGATCCCGAGCGCCACGCCGCCGAACAAGACCCTCAACCACCGCAACCCCTCACCGTCGAGGTGTTGCGACGACCCCCCGCATCCGCCCTTCGGTCACGAACCGGCCGTTCGTACGTCCGGCGGGTGACCACGGCGCTGCCGACAGCACAGGGCGCCCCCCGGTCGCCGTGGGGCAGCACGGCGACCGGGGGGCGCGGGAACCCCGTGCGGCCGGGCGCGGTCGGTCGCACGGGGCGTCGTGGGCGCGTCTTCGCGCGTCGAGGTCGCCGACTCCTCGGGGCGTCGTCTGTGTAACGCTCGAAGGGTCCACGACGGTGCGGGCGATCCGGACCCCCCGTCGATCGCTTCGCACCACAGCCTCTCGCGGTTCGCCCCGTCGGGTCGCTGACACGATGGGGGCACAATTCGTGGGGTGAGCGCAGTGGCACCGGAGCAGGAAGCCGTCCCGAGGCCGACGGGCGGGAGCGGGCTGATCGGGCTCGCGGACGACGAGGGCAAACGGACGCGCCTGCGCCGGATGAAGGTCGTGGCGACGGGGTTCCTGGTGGGGGCCGCCGTCGTGTGGATCGTCTTCCTCGCCTGGGAGCGCCACGGCGGGCCGCCCCTCGCCGGGTACGTGAGGGCCGCCGCGGAGGCCGGGATGGTCGGTGCCTTCGCCGACTGGTTCGCCGTGACCGCGCTCTTCCGCCACCCCCTGGGAATCAAGATCCCCCACACCGCGATCATCCCGCGCAAGAAGGACCAGCTCGGCGACAGTCTGTCCGACTTCGTCGGCGAGAACTTCCTGTCCGTGCCGGTGGTCAGCGAGAAGCTGCGCTCCGCGCGGATCGCGAACCGGACCGGGGCGTGGCTCTCGCGGCGGGAGAACGCCGAACGGGTCACGGCCGAGGCCGCCACGGTCGTGCGCGGCGCGGTCGCGGTGCTGCGCGACGACGAGGTCCAGGCGGTCATCGACCAGGCCGTGACCCGCCGCGTCGTCGCCCAGCAGTGGGGGCCACCGATGGGCCGGCTCCTCGAGGGGATCCTCGACGACGGCTCCCACCGCCGCATCGTCGACCTGATCTGCGACCGGATCTACGACTGGGTACGCGTCAACTACGACACCGTGATGACGCTGGTCAGCAAGCAGGCCCCGAGCTGGTCGCCGCGCTTCGTCGAGGGCCTGATCGGTGACCGGCTCTACGCGGAGGCCCTCTCGTTCACGTGGGCGGTGAAGTCCGACCCGGACCACCCCATGCGCAAGGCGATCGACCGCTTCCTCACCAGCTTCGCCGGTGACCTGCAGCACGAGGAGGAGACGATCGAGCGCGTCGAGTCGATCAAGATGCAGCTCCTCGAGCACCCCGACGTCCAGGGCCTCATCAGCCGGGCATGGGCGACGGGCAAGGCGATGATCCTCGACGCGGCCGAGGACCCGTCGAGCGAGCTGCGCCGCCGGGTGACCGACGGGGTCACCCGGTTCGGCGAGCGGATGGTGCTCGACGAAGCGCTGCGCGAGAAGGTCGACTCCTGGATCGTCGACGCCGCGGCCTACGTCGTCACCCGCTACGCCACGGAGATCACCACGTTGATCTCGGACACCGTCAAGCGCTGGGACGGCCCGGAGACCTCCCGCAAGATCGAGCTGCAGGTCGGCCGGGACCTGCAGTTCATCCGGATCAACGGCACCGTCGTCGGGGCGCTGGCCGGGCTGATCATCTACCCGATCGGCGAGCTGGTCGTCGGCTGACTCTAGAGCGTGGCGCCGACGGCCAGGCCCAGCGCCGCGGCCCCGAGGCCGGCGAAGGTCTGGATCACGACGTCGAGCACCGCGTGGGTGCGCTCCCCGGCCTCGGCCAGGCGCACCGTCTCGTAGCCGAGCGTCGACCACGTCGAGAGGCCGCCGCAGAACCCGGTCCCGACGGCGGCGGTCAGGGCCGACCCGGCGGAGCTCCCGACGACGATCCCGAGGACGAGCGACGCGACGACGTTGACCGTGACGGTGCCCCACGGGAACGACGTGCCGTGTGCGGACTGCACCGTCCGGTCGGTGAGGTAGCGCAGCGGCGCGCCGACGGCGGCCCCGAGGACGACCCAGAGCGCGGTCACGCGCGGCGTCCCCGGGCCGTCGTGCGGGCGAGGGCCAGGCCGAGCGCCACGGCGCCGACCGAGCCGAGCACCGTCGCCGCGAGGTAGCCCAGCGCGACCCCGAGCCGCCCCCCGGCGAGCAGCTGCTGGGCATCCACCGCGAACGTCGAGAACGTGGTGAACCCACCGAGGACCCCGACGCCGAGGAACGGACGCACCAGCGGGTGGGCCTCGCGGACCTCGGCGACGTGCACGACCAGCACGCCCATGAGCAGGCAGCCGACGACGTTGATGAGCAGGGTCGCCGTCGGGAACCCGTCGTGCGGGGTCGGCCACGCGAGCCCGATGCCCCAGCGGGCCAGCGCCCCGAGTGCGCCCCCCACGGCCACCGCGGCGACGGCGGCACCCTGGCCCCGCAGCACGTCGGTGCCGGGCTCGCGGCCGGCGATGACGTCGTCGGCGATCTCCGGGTCGTGCTCGTGCCTCACGGCGGCTCCCTGGGCGCAGTCGGGGACCGACCCGTTCCCGGGCCGGTTCGTCGAGCTCCAGGGACCGTTGGCGCCGGATCGGCGCGGTTGTCGGCGGGCCCCACCGCCATCGGTGCAGAGGCTATCGCGGCGTCGTCGCAGCGCACAGGGGTGATCTCCACCGGTGTGCGACACGCCACGCCACCTGCGCAATCAACGCGCTTGCATCAGCTAGCACAGATGTTAGCGTGGTTGTCAGCCGGCATCGGAGGCGATGGTCCGGCAGAGACCGGAACCGCCTGCGGTGCGACCGGGCGGGTGGCAACGAGAGCCACCGGGCCCGCAATCAGGACCTCCACCAGATCCAGGAGTGATCATCATGGCCGTCACGTTCCCCACCAAGTTCGACGTCCGCGAGGCCCGCGACCAGGCCTCCAAGGCCGTCGCCGACGCGGTCGACCCGCTGCGCGCCCCCTCGCTGGCGCTGCTCGGGCTCGGCGACTACGCCGTCGCCAGCGCCCAGGAGGCCGTCGCCCGCGTGCAGGCCGGCGCCACCGAGGTCCAGGCCCGCGTCGAGGACCTGCCCTCCGAGCTGGGTGAGCTGCGCTCCAAGCTGACCGCCGAGGACTTCCGCCGCCTGGCCGACGCCTACGTGGCTGCGGTCCGCAGCGTCTACGAGGACCTCGTTAAGCGCGGCACCGGCGCCTACTCCAAGATCAAGGCCCAGCCGCAGGTCAAGCAGGCCCTCTCCACGGTCGACTCGGTCTCCACCGAGCTCGAGAGCCGGCTCGAGGACACCGTCGAGGAGTTCCGGGTCCGCGGCGAGAGCGTGCTGGCCGGGGTCACCAAGCAGACCCGCTCGGTCGGTGAGCGCGCCGCGCGCTACACCCAGCAGGCCACCGGGCAGGCCGCCGAGGTGCTGACCGAGGCCGGCACCGAGGTCGCCGCCGAGGTCGAGGAGGCCGGTGACGAGGTCGCGTCGGAGACCCGCAGCGTCACCCGCAAGGCCGCCAGCCGCACCGCCCCGAAGAAGCAGGGCCCCAAGAACGCCCCGAAGTCCGCGGCGACCCCCGCCGCCGACAAGCGCGCCAAGAGCTGACGCTCCCCG
>JAVXWR010000083.1:0-2891 GCA_032230725.1 Actinomycetota bacterium | reverse complement strand
GCCATCGGTCGACCAACCGATCCTTCGTGCGGCCGTTCGATCAGGGCACGAGTCGGGGGCCGCGCGCACTACCGGCAGGGGCCTCCACTGCGCCCGCTACCACGTGCCTGCTCGGACCGCGCTTCCTGGCGAAGGCGTTCCCGCCTCACCAAGAACTTTGGAAGCGCTCGATGGTCGCCATCGGCGTGGTCGGCAGGAGTGAACGGCCGGTAGAAGTGGTGCTGGGTCAAACCGAAGATCGCTCCGTAGAGCTAAGACCGGCATGAAGGGTGCGCCGTCAGGGACTCGAACCCCGAACCCAGTGGACAGGATTCATGTGTGCTCTGGTGGTCGACGGTCTGCATCTATGCTGCTCAGCAACATGATCGATCGATAGCGATCTTGTTCAGTAGTCGCCTGTCGGCTGCCGTGGTGCGGCGTAAGCGGTAGCCAATTCGGTCTCCGACCTGCCCGGCGTGGTGGAGCGCCGCCAACGGGTTGGGCGGTTCGATCTGTCTTGCCGGCAGTGATCCATCTTTCGATGCCGATGCCCAGGATCAGTTCCCTGGGATGGTGCCGGCACCGTCGCGGAGGTGCTCAGGGGGACGCAGCCCGTCGGCACACCAGGGTCAGCGCCGCGAAGACGGCCAGGCCGGCCACCGCGATCACCGTGATTGCGGAGCCGAAGGCGCCATGTGCAGCGTCGAGCAGCTGGTGTGCGGCGTCGGGGGGCAGGGCGCGGGCGGTGTCGGTCGCGCCGGCCACCGACTCGCGGGCCTCGGGGGGCGCGTCGTGCAGCCGGGTCTGGTAGACGGCGGCGGCGATCGTGCCGAACACGGTGATTCCCACGGTGCCGCCGAGATAGTTGCATACCTCGGCGAGTGCGGCGGCCGAGCCAGCCCGTTCCGCGGGGACGCTGCCAACGACGAGCCCGGTGCCGAGGGCGAACAGCGGGCCGGTGCCGAACGCCACCAACGAATCGGTGAGGACGAGGGCGATCGTGCCGTGCACGATCACGGTGGGCAGGAAGCCGATGGTCGAGACGGCCAGGCCGGCCGGGATCACCACGGCGGGCGGGTGACGCCTGGTCACCAGCGGCGACAGCATGCAGCCGGCCGCCAGGGTGAGGCCCATCGGCGCGAACGTCGCCGCGGCCGCGACGGGGGTGAGGCCGACGACGGACTGCAGGTACTGCGTCGTCACCCACCCGAGCGCGGTGAGACCGGAGCCGGTCACGACCATCGCGAGCAGGATCGTGGCGACGCGACTGTCCCGCAGCAACTCCAGGCGCAGCATCGGCGAGGCCAGGCCGCGCTGGCGACGGACGAACAGCACGCCACAGCCGAGGCCGACGACGACCGCGAGGACGACCGTGACGACGTCCACCGACGTGGTGCCCAGCTGCTTCACCGCCCAGGCGGTCGGCAGGATCGTGGCCAGGCAGAGCGCGACGCTGTGCACGTCGGGACGTCCGGCCGTCGGGTCGCCGGTCTCGGGCAGGGTCATCGGGGCGAGCACGAGCATGACGGCGATGGTCGGGGCGGCGATAAGGATCACCGAGCCCCTCCAGAAGTTGTCGAGCAGCACACCGCCGAGCTCCGGGCCGATCTCGGCCCCGCCGTTCATGGTGGTGGACCAGATCGTCACCGCGAAGGCGCGCTGGCGCGCGTCGACGAACATCGTGATGATCAACGCGAGTGTCGAGGGCATCAGCGACGCCCCGGCCACCCCGAGCAGCAGACGGGCGACGATCAGCATCTCGGGGCTGGTCGAGTAGGCGGCGAGGACGGACAGCGCGCCGAAGGCCGCGCCCGCGGTCATCAGCATCCGGCGGCGGCCGATCCGGTCGCCGAGCGAGCCCATGCTGATCACGAAGCCGGCGACCATGAAGCCGTACCCGTCGGCGATCCAGAGCTGCTGGGTGCCGGTGGCGCCGAGGTCGACGCTGAGCTTCGGCATGGCGAGGAACACGGCGTTGATGTCCACCGCGACGAGCAGGGTCGGCAGGATCAGGACGGCCAGGCCCAGCCAGGTGCGCCGCCCAGCGCGCGGCGGGGGATCGGCTGCAGGGTCCTCGGTCGTGGTCGCGTTGGTCATCTCGCACTCCTCCTCGTGTGCTTCGCGGGGCGTTGCCACGAGGAGGTCGGAGCCGACGGGTGGACCTTGCGTCCGCTCGCGAGACGTCGAGGAAGGTCTCACGGCGAGCCTTTTCCGCTCGGAGGTCAAACGGACCGGCCCTGCTCCGACTCCTCGGTGCCAGGTCCACTCCGGGCCGTCGATCTGAAGGAGACTCACTCCCCATGAAGTTCCTGCTGGTGCTGCACAACAACCCCGCGGTCCTCGAGGCGCTCGGCCAGGACGAGCAGCAGAGGCTGATGGATGGCCACGCCGCGTTCATCGAGGCGACGCAGACGTCTGGCGAGCTCGTCGTCACGCAGGCCCTCGCCGACCCGTCGCAGAGCGCGGTCGTCCGGGTCCGCAACGGCGTCCCGGTGATCAGTGACGGGCCCTACCTCGAGGCCAAGGAGTTCCTCGGCGGGTACTACCTCGTCGACGTCGCCGACCGCGAGCGGGCGCTGGAACTGGCCGGGCAGATCCCGGACGCGAGCATCGACGGGCTCGGGGTCGAGGTGCGGCCGATCATGTTCGAGGCCGGCCTCGAGATGTGACCGGCGATCGACGACCGGCCACCGACGAAGGAGCGGCGACGATGCGGGTCGAGGACCTGCTGCGCGAACTGGCGCCGCAGGTCCTCGGCGCGCTCGTCCGCCGCTACGGGCAGTTCGACGCGTGCGAGGACGCAGTGCAACAGGCCCTGCTCGCCGCGTCGGAGCAGTGGGGCGTCGACGGTGGGCCGGACACCCGGGGGGGTTGGCTGGCCACCGCCGCGTCCCGACGGTTGGTGGACGAGG
>JAVXWR010000075.1:0-4221 GCA_032230725.1 Actinomycetota bacterium | reverse complement strand
TGCCGGTCGTCAGGACCATCCGGAAGCGGGCGTCGTTCACCATCATCTTCTCGTAGGCCTCGGCCGCCTTCTCCAACGGCATCGTCTCGATCATCGGACGGACGCCGGTGATCCGGGAGAAGTTCAGGGTGTCCTCGGAGTCCTTCGAGGTGCCCGAGGGGTGGCCCGCGATCTGCGCCGCCGGGCCGATCAGCGACATCGCCTCGACCGTCAGCGGGGTCTCGGCAGCACCCAGGACCACGAGCTGCCCGCGCGGCGCGAGGCCCGGGACGAGCGCGGAGATCGCCTCGCCGCTCGTCGCGGTGGCGAGGATCGTCGTCGCTCCGCCCATCTCGGCCAGGGCGGCGCCCGGGTCCGTGGCCTGCGAGTCGATGTGGTGGTGGGCGCCGAGCTGCTTCGCGAGGTCGGCCTTGTCGGTGCCACGCGAGACGGCCACGACCTCGCAGCCCATGCGCGCCGCGAACTGGATCGCCAGGTGCCCGAGGCCGCCGATCCCGAGCACCGCGACGCGGTCGCCGGGCCGGGCCGGGCTGGAGCGCAGCGCGTGGAAGGTCGTCACGCCGGCGCACAGCAGGGGCGCCGCGTCCTCGGCCGAGAGCTCCTCGGGCACCCGGGCCAGCGCGTCCGCGGGGACGACGAGGGCGTCGGCGTACCCGCCGTCGAAGGTCACGCCGGGGATGCGGCCGTTGGCGCAGGTGATGAAGTCCCCGCGGCGACAGGACTCGCAGTGGTAGCAGGCGCCGCCGAACCAGCCGACGCCCACGCGGTCCCCGGGCGAGTACTCGGCGGTGACCCCCGGGCCCAGCGCGTCCACGAGTCCCACGACCTCGTGCCCGGGGATGATCGGGAACGGCGTCGCGTCCCCCATCACGCCCTCCTTGGCGAACATGTCCGAGTGGCAGACCCCGCAGGCCTGCACCGTCACGCGGACCTCGCCCTCGCCGGGTTCGGGAAGGTCACGCTCGACCAGCTCGAAGTCGCCTCCGGCCTTCGGAACCTGCACTGCACGCACGTCGTCGCTCCACCTCTCGGGGGTCGACACCGAACCCGGCGTCGACGAGTGCGTACCCGCGGCCGGACCGGGCGACGCCCCCGCCGTCGGGGGCGCGACCCGTCGCGATCACCAGCCGTCGTCGGGGCCGCCGGGTAGGCTGACTCCCACCGCGTCGTCGCCCCGTCGAGGCCGCGCGGGCCGTCACGCGGGAGGTGCACCGTGGAGTCCCCGTCCGTCTCCGCCGCGTCCCCCTCGGACCCGCCGGTGGGCCCGGCGGACCGGCCCCACGTCGTGGGCCCGTCGGGCGGCACGCACCCGGCGGCCCCCCACACCGCGACGCTGCCGGACTCGGGCGACCGTCCCCTCGTCGTCCTCGTGGACGCCCCGAGCGTGCTCGAGAGGCGCCTCATCGACCGGTGGCTCGCTGCCGCCCGCCCGACCGGCGACCGCCGGGTGGAGACCGTTCCCGCCGAGGGTGAGCAGCTCGCCGCCCGGCTGACCCGCGGGGACAACGCCCTGCTCGTGCCGGTGCGCCTGGTGTGGGAACCGGCTGACGCCGTGCCCCGGAAGTCCATCCTGCGCCTGCTCGACGTGGTGACCCGCCGCTCATGGCTGCGTGATCGGGCGCGCGCCGCGCGGGCGAACCAGAACAAGCACGAGGGCTCCCAGCCCCGCGTCGTCGTCGGGCGCCCCGCGACCATGCGCGAGCTGCTCGTGCGCCACCGCCGGGAGCGGATGGGGACCGGCGCGGAGGACTTCGTCCGCTTCGTCGCCCAGCAGGCCCAGCTCGCGCTGGACCGCGCGGAGCGCGGGGTGCTGGGCAACCGCTCGAAGGTCCCGCGCGAGGTCAGCGACCAGATCGTCGGGGGCGCGCAGTTCGCCCGGGAGGTCCGCCGCCTCGCCGAGGAGACCGGCCGCCCCGAGGAGGAGATCGCCGCCGAGGCGGAGAAGGACCTGCTGAGCCTCGTCGCGGCGATGGACCCGACCGCGGTCGACCTGTTCTCCGGGGTCCTGCGCCCGATGCACGACCGCGCGTGGGAGGTGCACGCCGACACCAGCGGCCTGGAGCCGCTGCGCGAGCTGAACGCCGAGCACGCGCTGGTCTTCCTGCCCTCGCACCGCTCCTACACCGACCCGTTCGTGCTCGCCGAGGTGCTGCGCGAGAACGACTTCCCGCGCAACCACGTGCTCGGCGGCAACAACCTGCGCATCTGGGGCCTGGAGGCGCTGGCTCGGCGGAGCGGGATCATCTTCATCCGCCGCAGCTTCGGCAAGGACGCGGTCTACAAGGCCGTCGTGCGCGAGTACTTCTCGTGGCTGGTGGCCAAGCGGTTCAACCTCGAGTGGTACATGGAGGGCGGCCGGTCGCGCACCGGCAAGCTGCGCCCGCCGAAGTACGGGCTGCTCGCCGACGTCGCGCACGCGGTGGAGACCCGCCGCACCTCGGACGTCTACCTGGTGCCGGTGTCGATCATGCACGACCAGCTGCAGGAAGTGCACCAGATGGCCGCCGAGCAGACCGGCTCGGCGAAGACCCCGGAGGGGCTGCGCTGGCTCGCCGGGTACGCCCGCGCCCAGCGGCGCCCCGTCGGCTCGCTGCACGTCAGCTTCGGTGAGCCGCTGTCGCTGCGCCAGGCGCTGTCCACCGCGGGCGACCCGGCCCTGGAGCGCAGCCCGGACGCCCTCGACCGCGACGCGGGGGACTCCCCCGCGCGCCGCCTCGCCCTGCAGAAGACCGCCTTCGTGGTCTTCGTGCGCATCAACCGCGTCACCCCGGTGACGCCTATCGCGCTGGCCGCCCTGGCGCTGCTCGGG
Source organism: Actinomycetota bacterium (assembly GCA_032230725.1). GTDB lineage: Bacteria > Actinomycetota > Actinomycetes > Mycobacteriales > Pseudonocardiaceae > Actinomycetospora. The sequence continues at coordinate 1,412 of JAVXWR010000075.1, read as the reverse complement.
GTCCGCGACCGGGCCCTGACGCTCTCCCAGGTGCGTCGGGTGGTCGAGCCGGTCCTGGACTACGTCGACGCCCGCAAGCTGCCGCACACCGGCGTGGAGTCGCTGCGGACCAACGGCGGGGTCGCCGAGGCGCTGCTCTCGCTGCGCCAGGAGAAGGTCGTCAGCGCCTACACCGAAGGCACCGAGCCGGTGTTCTCGGTGGAACCCGGCCACCACATCGTCGCGGCCTTCTACCGGAACTCGGCGATCCACCACTTCGTCAACCGCGCCATCGTCGAGCTCTCGGTGCTCGACGTGGACGACGTCGACGACGGCCGGGCGGCGCTGGCCGCGGGCTTCACCCACGCCCTCGCCCTGCGCGACCTGCTCAAGTACGAGTTCTTCTTCCCCGACAAGGAGACCTTCCGCGCCGAGCTGGCCGCGGAGCTCTCCCTGATCGACCCCGACTGGACCGAGGTCGGCCGCCCGGTCGTGCGGACCAAGGAGATCCTGCTCGCGAGCCCGTTCCTGTGCGCGCACCGCGTGCTGCGCTCGTTCGTGGACGCCCAGTGGCTCTTCGCGGAGCAGCTCGCGGCGTGGGACGTGGACCGTCCGGTCGTCGAGGCCGAACTGTTCGACGACTGCTCGGCGGTGGGCCAGCAGCTGCTGCTGCAGGGGCGGCTCCACGGCCCGGAGGCGTTGTCCAGGGAGCTCTTCGCATCGGCGCTGCGTCTGGCGGGCAATAGAGGGCTCGTGGAGATACCCGACGACGCCGGCGCGGCCGCGCGCGGCACGACCGCCGAGGCCGAGCGGGCCGCCCTGCTCGCGCGACGACGGGCGTTCGCCGACGAGGTCCGTGCCGTGGTCGGTCGGGTCGTCCACATCGACGAGACCGACGCCCGCAACCGACAGGAGAGCACCGGTGTCCGCCCCTGATCCCCCCCGGGCCGCTGACGTCCCCATCGCCGGGGGCGCCGCCGCCCGGCTCCTCGAGGACGTCCGTACCAGTCCCGAGGGGCCCCAGGTCGGAGCGTTCTTCGACTTCGACGGCACCGTGATCGCCGGGTACTCGGTGACGGCGTTCATGCGCCACCACGTGCGGAACCTCGACGTCCGTCCCGGCACGACGCTGCGCACGCTCGCGGCCGGGGCCCAGCGTCTGGAGACCGAGGAGGACTTCCGCAAGTTCCTCGGGATCACGGGGCGCACCTGGGCGGGCCGCACGCCCGAGGAGCTGGAGAAGCTCGGCCGCGACCTCTTCCGCGACGAGATCGGGCCGTCGGTCTACCCCGAGGCCTGGCGGCTGGTGCGCGCCCACATCGAGCGCGGGCACACCGTGGTGCTCGCCTCGTCCGCGACGTGGTTCCAGGTGGGCCCCGCGGCGAAGGCCCTCGGGATCGAGCACACGCTCTACACCGCGCTCGAGGTCGACG
>JAVXWR010000063.1:0-2795 GCA_032230725.1 Actinomycetota bacterium | reverse complement strand
CGTGCGCGCGCTGCAGGTTCTCCGGGGTGAGCCCCTCGTGCCGCTGGGCGAGCGTGGTGCGCACGGTGCCGGCGTCGACGAGCTCGGCGGTGCGGGCGAGCAGGTCGTGCTGGGCGACCATGTCCGGCGGCGCGAACAGCGGTCGGGTGAACATGAGCTCCCAGTGCAGCGACAGGCTCTTGTCCTTCAGCGGCAGGGTGTCGAGGCCTTCGGGCTCGTCGATCGCGACGATGCCGCCACCGGGGTTCAGCACCTGGGCGTAGGTCTCGATCATCCCGGCGGTGAACGGGGAGAAGATCATGTCCACGCCGTCCGGTGCCACGGCACGGGTGCCGGCGACGAGGTCGTGGTGGTCGATGACGTGGTGGGCGCCGAGGTCGCTCGCCCACCGCCGCGACTCCTCACGGGACGCGGTGCCGATGACGGTGAGGCCGGTGAGGGCCCGCGCGAGCTGGATGATCATCGACCCGACGCCGCCGGCCGCGCCCATGACCAGCAGCGTGCCGTCGTCCTCCGGGCGGATCCGGAACCGGTCGAACAGCGACTCCCACGCGGTGATCGTCGTCAGCGGGAGCGCGGCCGCCTCGGCGAAGGAGAGCGTGCGTGGCTTCGGTCCGGCGATGCGCTCGTCGACGGCGTGGAACTGCGCGTTCGTGCCCTGCCGGGCGATCGAGCCGGCGTGGAACACCTCGTCGCCGACCGAGAACAGCGTGACCTCGTCGCCGACCGCGGTGACGACCCCGGCCGCGTCGTAGCCGAGGACCGTCGGCTCGCCCTGCGGGTCGCTGCCCGCGTGGACCTTCGTGTCGACCGGGTTGACCGACACCGCCCGCACCTCGACGACCAGGTCGCGCGGGCCCGGCGTCGGGACGGGGAGCTCGATCTCCGAGAACGGACCGGCGAGGGTGCGGTGGGCCAGGGCGCGCATCGTCTCGGGCACGGCCCGGGACCTTAGGGCGTAGCCGCGACCGGCGCCGCCGGGCGACACTGGGCGCCGACGAGGAGAAGGGACCCGATGTCGACGACGATGCCCGCTCCGGCGCGGACCGGGGCGCACGATCTGGAGGCGTTGCGCGCGGTCGAGGACCGGGTGCTGTGGTTGGCCACGGCGATCGTGGATCACGCGAACCGGGTACGCCCGAACCCGGGCGGGCTCAAGGTCGGCGGGCACCAGGCGTCGTCGGCGTCGATCACCTCGATCATGACGGCGCTGTGGTTCGGGGCGCTGCGCCCCGAGGACCGGGTCTCGGTCAAGCCGCACGCCAGCCCGGTGCTGCACGCCATCAACCACCTGCTCGGCCGCCTCGACGCCCGCTACCTGACGACGTTGCGCGAGCGCGGCGGGCTGCAGTCCTACCCCTCGCGCTCGAAGGACCCCGACCCGGTCGACTACTCCACCGGCTCGGTCGGGATCGGCGCGACCGCCCCGATCTGGGGGGCGATCGCGCGGCGCTACGCCCACGGCGTCGGCGCCCGTACCAGCAGCCGCGGGGTCCTGGGGCGGCAGTTCTCGCTGGTCGGTGACGCGGAGCTGGACGAGGGCGCGGTGTGGGAGGCCGTGCTCGACCCGATGGTCCGCGAGCTCGGTGAGGTCTGCTGGGTCGTCGACTTCAACCGCCAGTCGCTGGACCGGGTCGTCCCGGACATCTCGGTGACCCGGCTGCACGGGCTGTTCGACGCCGCGGGCTGGCAGGTCATCACCGTGAAGTACGGGCGGCTGCTCGAGGACCTCTACACCCGTGAGGGCGGCCCGGCGCTGCGCCGGCGCATCGACGCGATGACCAACCCCGAGTACCAGCGCCTGCTGCGCTGCACCCCGGCCCAGCTGCGCGAGCGCATCCCCGGCGAGGGCCGGTCGGGCGAGAACCTGGCGGAGCATCCCGACGACCCCGCGAAGATCGCCGCGCTGCTCGAGACCATCGACGACGACGCGGTGCACGCCGCGATCCGCAACCTCGGCGGCCACGACCTCGGTGCCCTGCTCGACGCGTTCGACCAGCTCGACGACACCCGCCCGAGCGTGGTGTTCGCCTACACCGTCAAGGGCTACGGCCTGGCCTCCCAGGGCCACCCGCAGAACCACTCCAGCCTGCTGTCCGAACCCCAGATGCGCGAGCTCGCCGCTCAGGTCGGCGCCGACCTCGACGACCCCTGGCGCCCGCTGCCGCCCGACTCCGACGCCGCCCGGCTCTGCGCCGACACCGCCGCCCGCCTGGACCGGGCGCAGGACGCCGAGACCGTCACCGCTGCCCCGGCCGTCCCGGCCGACGCCGGGCGGACGCCGTCGGGGACCGGCACCACCCAGCAGGCGCTGGGGCGGGCGCTGCTCGACCTGACGCGCGAGGCCCCCGACGTGGCCGCCCGGCTGGTCACCGTCGCCCCCGACGTGGCGTCCTCGACCAACCTCGGCGGTTGGCTCAACAAGGTCGGCACCTGGTCCCCGCGGGAGCGCCGCGACTGGTTCGACGACGACGCCGAGACCATCCTGCACTGGCGCGAACGCCCCACCGGTCGCCACATCGAGCTCGGGATCGCCGAGACCAACCTCGTCGGGCTGCTCGGCGAGCTCGGCGCCACCTGGTCGCGCTGGGGGGAGCCGCTGCTCCCGATCGGGGTGCTCTACGACCCGTTCGTGGCCCGCGCCCTCGAACCCTGGGCGTTCGGGATGTACGCCGGCGGACAGTCCATCCTGGTCGGCACCCCGTCAGGGGTGTCGCTCGCGCCTGAGGGCGGCGCGCACCAGTCGATCACCACCCCCTCGATCGGGCTCGAACAGCCCGGCTGTGTCGCCTTCG
>JAVXWR010000759.1:0-3169 GCA_032230725.1 Actinomycetota bacterium | reverse complement strand
GCGACCCGGTGCTCCGCGGGCCCCTGGAGGAGATCCCAGAGCAGCTGTTCCAGGGCCTCGCTGCGGGCCTGGCTGGCGGCGTGCTGACGCAGCAGGCTGAGCGAGCAGGCCATCGCCACCTGCCCCGCCACCACGTCCATCGTCTCTGCGCTCTGGCTGCCGGTCAGCAGGCAGATGCACCCCGCCTGGTCGCCGTCGGCGTGCACGGGCTGGACCCACGCCGGCGCGTCCTCGCCCCCCGGGAGGCGCACGGTGGTGCGCCCGGCTCGTACGTGGGTGGGCATCGAGGCGGGCAGCGTCGCCAGCACCTGTCCCCGCCGGGGAGCCAGCAGGGTCCCGTCGCATCCGTAGACCCCGACCCGGCAGTCGAGGTTCGCGGTCACCGCCCGTGCGATCGCGGGAAGGCCGCCACCGTCGAGCACCGTGGCGAGCAGGGCCTCCTGGAGACGGGAGGAGCTCTCCAGCACGCCGACCTGGCGTTCGAGTGCGCCGTGGGCCTCCTCCATCCGGCGTACGGCGCGATGCTGCTCGTCGTGCAGGCGGGCATTGTCGATCGCGATCGTGGCGAAGTCGGCGAGGGTGACCATGCGCGCCACGTCCTGGTCGGTGAACACCGACGGGCGGCGGCGCCAGACCTCCAGGACGCCGACGAACTCGCCCTGCAGCCGCAGCGGCACCGCGAGCGCGGACTCGGTGGCCTCCTGGACGGCGAGCGACATGAAGTCCTGGCTGATCGTCCGGTCGTCCAGATAGGTGTCGACCTTGGCCGGCTCGCCGGTGAGGAAGACCAGGCCGGCCACCCCCTGGCCCCGGCGCATCCGCAGCCGCGCCGTCTCGACCACATGATGACCGACGCAGGACCGCATCCGGACCTCGTCGCCTTCCCGGAGCAGCACGCCGCAGATGTCGGCGTCCAGCAGCCGCAGCGTGTGGTCGGCGATCGACAGCAGGACCTGGTCGACGTCCCGGACCGAGAGCAGGCGGCCCACGACGTCGCGCACCACCTGGGTCTCCGCGGCGCCGCGACGTGCCCCGTCGCACGCCTCGTCGCGCTCGGTCGCGAGCGAGAGCCACGCACAGGCCTGGGCCAGCGTCGCCGCCGAAGGGGCGTCGACGAGGACCGCGGTGTCCCACAGGAGCGCCGCACGACCCGCGCGGACCGCCCCGGCGCCGAGCGCGGCGCGGCTCCGGAGCCGTTCGTCCGTCGGCACACGGGACGGCCCGGGACCCGCGACGACATCCCAGGCCCCATGGGACTCGACCAGCACCGTCACCGGGGTGCCGAGGGAGCGGTTGGCCGCGGTGGTGAGCGCGAGGGCAGCGGAGCCGGCGGAGGCCGGCACCGTGGCGAGGAGGTCCTCGAGGTTCTCGACCGGCTCGTGGCGTCCGCCGGCACCCGGCGCGGGCAGCGCTGCCGGGTCGGTGTCGGGTCGCATCATCGCAGACCTCCGGCGCCGGTCAGGTCGAGATCAGGGTCTTGAGGCTACGTCGTTCGGCCATGCGTCGATACGCCTCCGGCGCCTCGTCGAGGGTCACGGTCTCGCTGGCGACGACGGTGGGGTCCACGGCCCCGGAACGCAGGAGGCCGAGCAGCTCGTCGGCGTCGCGCATCAGGTTGCCGATGGCGAACTGGACGCTCACCTCCCGGGCGAAGCCGTCCCCGGCCGGCAGGGTCCAGTCCTCGGTGTGCACCCCGACCGAGACCACGCGTCCGCGCGACCGGACGAGGCTGTACGCCGCGTCGAGACCCCGCGGCCCGCCGATGGCGTCGACGACCACGTCGGCGCCGCGGCCCTCGCTGACCTGCGTCACGAGGTCGCCGGCCCGGTCGGGGACGGCGACGAGCGCGCCCTCCGCCGCCGCGAGTTCGCGGCGCCCGTCGACGGGCTCGACCACGACGACCACGCCCGCCCCGCATGCCTGCGCGGCGAGGCTGGTCAGCTGCCCCACGGGGCCGCCGCCCACGACGGCCACCGTGTCACCCGGCCGCAGCCCGGCCCGGACGACGGCGGCATAACCCGTGGCCAACGTGTCGCCGAGGAACACCGCGGCGTCGTAGCCCACCTCCTCCGGCAGGCCACGCAGGACCACGTCCGCGTGCGGGACACGGACGAGCTCGGCCTGGGCTCCGGAGAGGGGTGCCCCGAAGCCGGACCCGGTCCCGAAGAAACGGCGCTCGGCGCAGTGCCAGTGGTCGCCGTGCCGGCACCAGCGGCAGTGCCCGCAGGCGGTGTAGTCGGCGCCGACGACCCGGTCGCCCACCCGGTGCTCCCGCACGTCGCGGCCCACCTCGACGACCTCCCCGGCGAACTCGTGCCCGAGCACGAACCCGGCGGGCAGGTCTGCGGGATGGGCGAGGACGTGCAGGTCGGTGCCGCAGACGGCCGCGCGCCGCACGCGGACCACGGCGTCGGTCGCGGCGCTGAGCTTCGGGTCGTCGACCCGCTCGACCCGCACCCGACCCTGCCCGGAGTGGACGACCGCCCTCATGACGCCCCGGCGAGGGCGCCGACCCGCTCGCGGATGCGGTCGGCGGCTACGCGCAGCGCGCCGAGCTCCTCGTGGGTCAGCTCCAGTTCGACGATCTCGCGCAGGCCACCGGGGCCGAGCCGGACCGGCAGCCCAACGTAGACGTCGCGGAGGCCGTACTCCCCGCGGGCGAGGACGGCGGCCGACATGAGCTCGCCGGTGTCCCGCGCCATCGCCAGGACCATCCGCGCGCTCGAGGTCCCCGGGGCCATGAAGGCGCTGCCGGTCTTCAGCAGTCCCACGACCTCCGCGCCGGAACTACGGGCGCGGTCCACGATCGCGTCCAGCTCCTTCCGGTCGATTGCACCCGACAGCGCCTGCCCGTTCGCGGTCGCGCGCGAGAGCGGGATGACCATCTCGTCGCCGTGGCTGCCGAGGGCGAGCGCGTCGATCCGGTCGGCCCGGGCCACACCGGTGAGCGCGGCCAGTGCCTGGAGCCGGGCGGTGTCGAGCAGCCCGGCCATCCCCACGACGCGCTCGGAGGGGAAGCCCGAGGCCTGCCACGCGTGGTGGGTCATCTCGTCGAGGGGGTTCGTGACCACGACGATCACGGCGTGCGGTGACACGGCCGCGACCTTCGCCGCGACGTCACCGACGATCGCCGCGTTGGTGTCCACGAGATCGGCGCGCGTCATCCCCG
>JAVXWR010000752.1:0-3364 GCA_032230725.1 Actinomycetota bacterium | reverse complement strand
CCCGCGTCGGGCGCCTGCTCGTGGACTGGCCCTCGCGGGGGCTGGCGCAGGCGACGCTCGACGACACCCCCGGCCTGGACTCGAACCGCGAGACCAACTCGCGCCGCACGCTCTCGTTCGTCACCCCCGACGACCGGCCCTCGGGCGCGGACGCCGTCGTGTACCTGATGCGCCACGCGCACCGCTCCGACGTCGGGTTCCTCGAGGCGTTCGCCGACCTCGCCCAGGGCGGGGCGGGTGGTCTCGGCGCGGTCGGGGCGTCGGGGACCGTCGTGGTGCTCTCGCGGGCCGACGAGGTCGGGGGCGGGGGCCTGGACGCGGTGACGACGGCGGGTCAGGTCGCGCAGGCCTACCGCGAGGACCCGGCGCTGCGGCCGCTGTGCCAGACGGTGGTGGCGGTCGACGGCCTGCTCGCCGAGACCGCCCGGACGCTGCGCCAGTCCGAGTTCACCGCGCTGCGGGCGCTCGCCCGGGCGCCGCGGGCCGAGGTCGACGCGCTGCTGCTCTCGGCCGACCGGTTCACCGCGGCCGAACCGCCCGCCGTCGTCGCCGAGGCGCTGGCGTCCGACCCCGACGGGGTGCGGCTCGACGAGCCGGCCCGGCGGGGGCTGATGGAGCGTTTCGGGGTGTTCGGGATCCGGTCGGCGACGACGGTGCTGCGGCGTGGGGCGCGCACGGGGCGCGGGGTGGTGGACTCGCCGTCGCTGGCCGAGGAGCTCGTCCGGCGCAGTGGGCTGGGGGAGCTGCGCGACGTGCTGGGCTCGCGGGTGCTCGGCCGCCGCGACGTGCACCAGGCCCGGTCGGCGCTGCTCGCCGTCGACCTCGTGCTCGGCCGCGCACCGCGACCCGACGCCGGGCCGGTGGCCGCCGAGCTGGAGCGGCTGCTCACCGGGGCGCATGCGTTCACCGAGCAGCGGCTGCTCGCGGCGCTGCGCCAGGGGCAGGTGGCCCTGCCGGGGGGGACCGCGGAGGAGGCGGAGCGCCTGCTCGGGGGCGACGGGCCGGGTGCGGCGGAGCGGCTCGGGCTGGACGCGGGGTCCGGGGACGTCCGGGCGGCCGCGCTGGAGGCCCTCGACCGCTGGCGGGTCCGGGCGGAGAGCCCGCTGACCTCGCGGGCGGCGTCCGAGGTGGCGCGGGCGGTGGTGCGCTCGTGCGAGGGCCTGGTGGCTCCGCCCCGCGATCACTAGCGCTCACAGGCGCGGAGCGCACCTCGTCACGGAGGGCCCCGGACCGGCTGGGATGCTGTCGCCATGGCAGGTCGACGTGGCCCGAGGGCGATCCTCGCCGGACTGTTGGTGCTCGTGGCCCTCGCCGGCTGCAGCGCAGACCCGCCCCAGACGGCGCCGGGACCGCTGCGGATCCTGCTGGTCGACGACAACGGCTACACCGCGCCGGGCGTCACGGCCCTGCGCGACGCCCTGCGCGCGGCGGGGCACACGGTCGTGCAGGTCAGTCCGCTGCGGGACCGCAGCAGCTCCGGGACGGCCGTGACCGCTGCGCCCACGCCGGTCCTCGCCGGGCCGCCGACCGGTGACCCCGGGCTCTGGGCGGTGGACGGCACCGCGACCGACGCCACGCTCGTCGGCCTCCGGGCCGTCATGGGAGCCACGCCGCCCGACCTCGTCATCGTCGGCGTCGACCCGACCCCGAACGTGAGCCTGAGCGCGATGCACTCGGGGACGGTCGGGGCGGCGCTCGCCGCCGCCGAGCTCGGGCACCCGGCGATCGCGGTGAGCACGGACCTCCGGGACCGCCCCGGGCCGCAGCCGCCGGCCGCCTTCGAGCCCGTCGCCTCGTTCGTGGTCCGGCTCGTCGAGACCCTCTCCCGACGGCCGGTCGGGGCGCCGCTGCTGCCCCTGCAGACCGCGCTCAACGTGAACTACCCGGGTGACACGGGCGGCGGGGTCGTCGCCGAGCCCGTCGCCACGCTGCCGACCTCGGTCCTGACCTACCGCGCCGGCGACCGCCCGGGGACGCTCGTCGCGGTGAACAGCCCTGGTGACCCCGGGCTGCCCGACACCGACGTGTCGGCCCTCGCCGACGGCAACGTCGTGCTGAGCGACCTCACGCCGAGCATGGACCGCACGGCCCCGCCTCCGCGCACCGCCGTCCGGGTCGCGCCGTTGCTCCAGCCCTGACCGTCAGCGGGCGAAGCGCGGTGCCGACCGCCGGGAGTGGGCGGAGCCGGACAGGTCCGCGATCGGCTTGGCCGGCACCCCCCCGTAGAGGGTGTCGGGCTCGGACAGGGCCTTGGGGACCACGGCGCCTGCGGCCACCACGCAACCGTCGGGGACGAGGGCGCCCGCGGTGAGGGTCACCGTGCTGGACACGATGGTCGACTCGCCCAGCACCACCGGTGCGGCACGCAGCACCCAGTTCTGGTGGTCGGCCCAGTGGGTGAGAACCGTCGAGCGCACCCCCGCGAGGATGGCCATCCGGCCGAGCTCGAGGCCCCCGGCACAGTCGAGGTAGTGGCGGGAGGCGATCGCGGCGCCCTCGTGCAGCACCAGCCCGCCCGCGCGGTCGGGGTCGACCTGGTCGGCGTACCGGGCCTCAGCGGTGATCCAGTTGAACTGGCCCATGATCGTGTCGTCGGCGAGCTCGAACCGCACGAGGTCCCGGACGATGTTGCCGGGGCCCATCTGTGCCCCCGCCCCGATCCGCAGCGCGGCGACGCGCCAGAAGAGCGTGGGATGGACGCGGGCCGACCGGGCGATCGACCAGCCCCGTCCGATCCGGGAGAGCAGCACGTTCTTCAGGCCGCACGCGGGCAGCAGGCCGAGGACGAGCCGGACGAGCGTCATGCGCAACGCACCTCTCGCAGGGTGGACAGCCAGGGCTCCGGGGGGCCGGGGTGTCGCGTCGACCGGCTCACACCGGGTCGGCGACACGCTCCGCGCGGGACGCGGCGTCCTCGGGACGCCGGGAACCGGCGGGCTGGGCCCGCAGCGCGGCGTCGGACATCGTCAGGACCGCCCCGACGATCCGGCCGCCGAACTCATGGAGCGTCGACACTGCCGAGCGCAGCTGGACGAGGGTGGTCCCGCCGTCCCGGCACAGCAGGACGACACCGTCGGCGTGCCGCGCCACGATCGCGGCGTCGACGGCCGGGACGAGCGGCGGCGTGTCGACGAGCACCACGTCGTAGCGCTCCCGCATCGACACCATCAGCGCGGCGAAGCGGGCGTCCGAGAGGAGCTCCGCCGGGTCGTCGACGGTGCCCCCAGCGGGCAGCAGGTCCGGCCCGTCGGTGTGGCGCACGGCGTCGTCCGGCGAGGCGGTCCCGACGAGCACGTCGACGAGCCCGGGCGTCGGCAGTCCCGACGGGTCGTCGCCCGCCGAGCTCCGCAGATCGGCGTCGACG
>JAVXWR010000727.1:0-3314 GCA_032230725.1 Actinomycetota bacterium | reverse complement strand
CGAGGGGCCGGGGCAGGGCGGGGTCCTCTACGACCGCGGCCAGACGATGCGCCCGGACTTCGAGGCGGTGCTGGGCCCGGTGCTCGACTGGGTGGTGGCGCAACCCGGCGTCGACCCGGACGCCCTGGTCCTGTTCGGCCGCAGCTTTGCGGGCTACCTCGCGCCCCGTGGCGCGGCCGGAGAACCGCGCATCGCGGCGCTGATCGCCGACCCCGCCCAGTACGACTTCGGCGCCGCCCTGCACGCCCGGCTGGGCGACGCGATGTGGACGCGCCTCGAGCAGCGCGATCCCACCCTGGACTCCGACCTGGCCGGAATGCTCGCCGACCCCCAGCAACGCAACGACTACCAGTGCCGCATGACCACCCACGGGGTCACCACCCTGAGCGACTACTTCCGCGCGCTGAGCCGGTTCTCCCTCGCCGGGATCTCCGAGCGCATCACCTGCCCGACGCTGGCCATGCAGGCGGAGGGCGACTTCGCCGGCACAGGGCAGCTCGAGGTGTTCGCTCGATCCCTCGGTGGCCCGGTCACGACCCATCGGTTCACCGCCGCCGAAGGCGCCGGCGGGCACTGCGAGGGGCTCGGCCAGCAACGCCTCGACCGCGTCGTCTACGGCTGGCTGACCACCGTCCTCCGCGCCCGCTCATGACGGCGGCGGCTCCTGCCCTGTGCTCGGACGGGCGGCGGGCCGCGATCGCGACTGCCGTCGCCGTGGGGGTTCCCCTCGCGGTGGCAGCCACTCCGGTCGGGGACGGGGTCGCGGCCGGCGTCGTGCTCGCCCTGGTGGGCTGGAACCTCTTCGTCGTGATCTACTTGGCGCTGACCTGCCGCACCTTCGGCTCCCGGGACGCCGAGGAGTTCGCCCGCCGGATGAGGGTTCCGACGTGATCTGCGCCCCCGCGCGATGCGTCGGCTCACCCCCGGCGGCGACGGGCCGACCTTCGCCATCGAGTCCGCCGTGGTCGCCTTCGCCGTCGTGCTCGTCCTCCCTCACATCGCCGGCGTCGACGTCGACGACGTGCTGCTGGTGCCGATCACCCTCAGCATCCTGCTCAGTTCCTGGGGCCTGGCGGTCATCAGCTATGCGCTGCACTACGCCAGCACGACGCGGACGCCCCTGGCCTGGAATTCCCGGGGACCCGGACGAACACCTTCGCCGACTACCGGTACTTCGCCGTCGCCGTCGCCACGACGTTCGGCGCGACCGACGTCAACATCACCACTCCGACGATGCGCAGGATCGTGAATGTGCACACCGTGCTCACCTTCGTCTACAACTCGGTGATCGTGGCCCTGCGGGCGTCGTTCCTCACGCACCGAATCGTCGAGCACGTCCCCAGGGAGGAATCCGTCGAGAATGAACGCCTACGACTCCGAGCCGTGGCGCGAATTCGCAGTCGGCACAGGAGGCGCCGCCGCCGCGCTGGTCGGGCTGCTGTTCGTGGCCATCTCCATCAACCTGCAGGCCATCATCAAGCTCCCGCACATCCCGATCCGTGCCGCGCACGCCCTCGTCGTGCTCGCCACGCCCGTTTTCCTGGCCCTGATCCTGCTCATCCCGCAGGAGGCCGTCCCCCTGGGGATCGAGATGATCGTGGCGGCGGTCATCGCGGGCCCCCTCGTGGGCTGGCTCGCCGCCCCGACCCATCGGTCCCGGGACACGCCGCCCGCCGCGTGGGCTCTGCTCGTCATAGGGCCCGCCGTGGCCCTCGCGCTCGGCCCGCTCCTGGCCGGCATCGGCGTCCTGACGACGTCGCTCGGCGGGCTGTACTGGATCCCCGCGGCGATGGTGGTCGCCCTCCTCAGCGGCCTCTTCAACGCGTGGGTCCTCATGATCGAGATCATCCGCTGAGCCGGGGACGCGGGCCGGTCAGGTCCGGCCGCGCGGGAGGCAGCACTTCTTGTACTTGGTGCGGGAGCCGCACCAGCACGGGTCGTTCCGCCCGGGCGGCCACACGAGCAACGGACCGGGGTCGACGGCGTCGACGTCCCCACCGGCGAGGTTCGCGGCCAACAGCTCCGGCGTCGCGACCTCGACCAGCATGGGCCCGTCCTCCTGGAGGGCCTGCTCGATCCATGTCCGGTGCTCGTCCCAGCTCGCCCCCAGCGTCGTCGCGCGGTCGGGGAACGCAGCGAGCATCTGGTCGAACGCGGCCTGCGGCCAGAACAGCATCTCCGGCATGTCGGCGCTGTCGAGCTCGTCGACGTCACGATCGATGTCGTCGGGCGGAAGGCCGAGATCACGCCGCACGTCCCGGCGCTGACGGGCCAGGCCGAACTCGATGTCCTCGGCCTCCTCCGCGGCCTCGGAGCCCGGTTCCGCGCGTTCGACGATGTCGACGGCGGTGGCCAGGGCCGTGGTCAACCACTCCTCGGCCAGCTCGCCCCGGCCGTTCTCGGTGAGCGCCTCGATCACGTACATCGTGGCCATCTCGTCCCGGGTCAGCAGGGGCCGCAGCGCGTGGAGCTCGCGCATGCCCTCGTCCTCGTGACCGAACCGCAGGAGGAGTTCGGCATGCCGGCCGCGCAGCCAGCGCTCATCGGCGGTGTCCCGCGCCCGTTCGATCGCCCGCCGGGCGAGCGAGACGGACAGGTCCCCGTCGCGGCACTTCTCGGCGAGGTCGGAGGCGAGGCCCAACGCGTACGAGGCGTCGCCCTCGGCGGCGAGCCGACCTTCCTCGGCGATGGCCACCAGTTCGGCGATGAAGGGACGCGGATCGTCGGCGCGATTCGCGTCGTAGGCGATCCCGGTGAGGTCGTCCTCGGTGAGCTTGGTGGCCACACTCCCGACCGTAGGTGGAGCGCCGGGACGGGGAAGAACCGGTGCGCGACGAGCGGGCCGCCCCGACGAACCTCGGGGCGAGCCGGGGTGGATGCGCCAGGCTGGGGGTCATGAGCGCCACCGACGACGCCCGCCGGCTCATCCCGGCCGCGATGGACCGCTTCGGCGCGCAAGTCCACGCGGTGCCGACCGACCGTTGGGACGCGCCGACGCCGTGCTCGGCGTGGAGCGTCCGCGACCTGGTCGCCCACCTGTGCTTCGGGCACCGGTGGGCGCCGCACGTCCTCGCGAGGGAGCGATGGAGACGGTCGGCGACCGCTACGACGGCGACCTGCTCGACGGCGACCCCGTCCGGGGTTGGGACCGGGCGGCGGAGGTGTCGCGGGCGGCGTGGGTCGCGGTCGACGCGCACGCCTCGCCGGTGCACGTGTCGTTCGGGTAGCTCCCGGTGGGGAGTACGCCGTCCAGATGCTCGTCGACCTGACGGTGCACGAGTGGGACCTGGCGCGAGGAGCCGGCCTCGACGAGC
>JAVXWR010000716.1:0-6357 GCA_032230725.1 Actinomycetota bacterium | reverse complement strand
CCGGGGGTGTGTCGTGACCGGGCCGCTGCGGGTCGCGCTGCTCGGGCTCGGGGAGGCCGGCGGAGAGATCGCGGCCGACCTCGTCGCCGCCGGCGCCGACGTCCGCGGCTACGACCCGAAGGTCGCGCCCCCGGCCGGGGTGGACCCGCGCGCCGACGAGGCCGACGCCGTCCGCGACGCCGAGCTCGTCCTGTCCGCGAACAGCTCGCACGACGCCGCCGTGGCGCTCGCCAACGCCCTCCCGGGACTGCGGCCCGGCACCGTCTTCGCCGACCTGAACACCGCCTCGCCGGGGGTGAAGGCGGGGCTGGTCGAGGTGGCGGGCGCCGGTGCCGACGTCGTGGACGTGGCCCTGATGTCGCCGGTGCCGGGGAGGGGACTGCGGACCCCGATGCTCGTCTCCGGCACGGCCGCGACCCGCTTCGCCGGGCTGCTCGCGCCCCTCGGCGCGCAGGTCACCGTGCAGCCCGGCCCCGCCGGGACCGCGATCTCGCGCAAGCTGCTGCGCAGCGTGTTCTACAAGGGGCTCGCGGCCGCGGTCGTCGAGGCCCTCGCCGGCGCCGAGGCCGCGGGGTGCGCGGACTGGCTCGCGGCGAACATCTCCGCCGAGCTCGCGGGGTTCGACGAGCACGCGATCGACCGCCTCGTCGACGGCACCCACCGGCACGCCCGCCGTCGGGCCGACGAGATGGCCGCCGCCGCCGAGCAGCTGCGCGAGCTCGGCGTCGAACCCCGGTCCGCCACCGCCGCCCACGACCTGCTCGCCGCGCTGCGCGACACCCCCGGAGGCCCTGCGTGATCATCGACTGCCACGGCCACTACACCACCGCGCCCGCCGCGCACACGTCGTGGCGGGAGGCCCAGACCGCGGCCTTCGACGCCGGCCACGCCGCCCCCGACTACCCCGCGATCCCCGACGACGCGATCCGCGAGAGCGTCGAGGGCAGCCAGCTGCCGCTCATGGCCGAGCGCGGGATCGACCTCACGATCTTCTCCCCGCGCGCCTCCGCGATGGGCCACCACCGCGGTGACGAGGCGGTCAGCACCGCCTGGACCCGGGCGAGCAACGACCTCGTCGCGCGCGTCGTCGACCTGTTCCCGCAGCATTTCGCCGGGGTCGGCCAGCTCCCGCAGTCGCCGGGGGTGCCGATCGAGCACTCGGTCGGCGAGCTGCGGCGGTGCGTCTCCGAGCTCGGGTTCGTCGGCGTCAACCTCAACCCCGACCCCTCGGGCGGGCACTGGACCGCCGCACCACTGACCGATCACTCCTGGTACCCCTTCTACGAGGCCATGATCGAGCTCGATGTACCGGCGATGGTGCACGTCTCCGCCGTGACCAACCCGAACTTCCACGCCACCGGCTCGCACTACCTCAACGCCGACACCACCGCGTTCATGCAGCTCCTGCAGGCCGACCTGTTCCGCGACCTGCCCGGCCTGCGGTTCGTGATCCCGCACGGCGGGGGAGCGGTGCCCTACCACTGGGGCCGCTTCCGGGGGCTCGCGGACATGCTGGGGCGGCCGCCGGTCGAGGACGCGGTGATGACCAACGTCTTCTTCGACACCTGCGTCTACCACCAGCCCGGCATCGACCTGCTGTTCGAGGTCATCGAGCCGGACAACGTCCTGTTCGGTTCGGAGATGGTCGGGGCCGTGCGCGGGATCGACCCGAGGACGGGCCACCACTTCGACGACACCCGCCGCTACGTCGACGCCGTCAAGCTCGAGCCCGACGACCGCGAGAAGGTCTACGAGCGCAACGCGCGCCGCGTCTATCCGCGCCTCGACGCCCGGCTGCGCCGCCAGGGTCGGTGATCGCCACGGGTGGCCGGCGGCGCACCGGGTACCAGGGGCGCATGGCACCCCGGCGTTCGTCCACGTCCTGGCTCCCCCGCGTGCTCGGGGTGGCCACCGCCGCCTACAGCGTCGCGATCATCGCGAAGCCCGAGCTGTTCGCGCGCCCGACGAAGCTCGCGGGCGACCGGGAGGAGATCCCGCGCGGCACCGCGATCGGCATCCGCGCCCTCGGCGGCCGGGACCTCGCCTCGGGGCTCGCGATGGCGTTCGCGCCCGAGGGGACGCCGTTGCGGACGGCCGTCGCGGTCCGGGTCGGGTCCGACGTCGTCGACCTGGTCCTGCTCGGCACGACGCTGCCCGACAAGCAGGCCCGCGCGAAGGCCGCCGCGGTCGCGGCCGGGTGGGGCGCGCTGTGCGCCCTCGGGCTGTGGGCCGCGTGACGTTCGCGGCGTGACGGCTCAGACGCTGCTCTGGTCCGCCGGCTCGACCTCGGCCGCGGGCTCGACCCGCAGGTGGTAGACACCGGCTCCCGCCGCGAGCGGGTGCAGGTCGTAGTGGTGGACGACCTTCGGACCGTCGTGGAGGTGGGTGTGGGTCACCGTCGGCAGCGGGGCGCCGTGGCGTGCCTCCCGGACCTCGACGCGCCCGTCGAGCGGTCCGCCGAGGTAGAGCAGGACGGCGTCGGCCGATCCGTCGTCGTCGGACATGGTCTGCCTCCCCGGCCTCACGCGGTTGCCGAACAGGGTAGGTCGGGGGTCGCGCGGGCGCTGCGTCCGTCCGGGGACATCTCGTGACGTCCGGTGAGCAGAGCGCGACGGATGGTGGTGACCTCGACGACCAGGTCACCGGGTGGACCGCGCCCGGCACGGCCCCGCTCGTCGGAGAGGTCACGCTCCTGCTCGCCGACGACATCCACCGCACCTGGTCGCGCACCGACGAGGAGGCGCCGCCGTTCTGGGCCTTCGCGTGGGCCGGTGGGCAGGCCCTCGCGCGCCACGTGCTCGACCACCCCGACCTCGTCGCGGGGCGCCGGGTCCTCGACCTCGCTACCGGCTCGGGGATCGTCGCCATCGCCGCGTCGCTGGCCGGCGCGGTCCACGTCGTGGCCTCGGACTCCGACGCCCGGGCCCGCGTGGCGGCCCTGCGCAACGCCGCGCTCAACGGCGTGAGCCTCGACGTCGTCGGGGACCTGCTGGGCGACGACGCGGAGGCGGACCTCGACGTCGACGTCGTGCTCGCCGGGGACGTGTTCTACGAGCAGCCGATGGCGCGCCGGATGCTGGAGTTCCTCGACGAGGCGGCCGGGGTGGGCGTCGAGGTCCTGGTGGGCGACCCCGGGCGGGAGTACCTGCCGCGGCCGCGGGTCACCGCCCTGGCGACCTACGACGTGCCCGGCACCGCCGACCTCGAGGGCCGCGCGGTGACGCCGACCACCGTGCACCGACTGGTCTGACCACGGGTGCGGCCCACGTCACGGCGCGGTCGCGAGGTGATACATGGGCGCACCAGGATCGCGCGTCGTCAGAAACGGTTGTGCACAACCATCGGCGCGACCCGCTCGACGACCGGAAGGCCGACCGTGCCCGACCTCTTTTCCCGCTGACCCTCAAGGACGTCACGCTGCGCAACCGCATCGGGATGCCGCCGATGACGATGCACGCGTCCGTCGAGGGCGCGATGAACGAGTACCACGTGATGTACCTCGGGGGCGTGGCGGAGACACATGAGCGATGCGCCCGCCTCGCCCTCGTGCACGAGCTGGATCCGCGCCTCGCGTCCTTCCTGGCGTCTGGGGGAAAACTGACTGAGGCGCCACGGAACCCGGAACGCCCGTCGACCGAGGTGGGTTCATCGCGGGCAACACGGCGGTCAGCGACGGGCCTGACACGGGCGCCGACTCCGCCGCAGCGTTCATCCCATGAACCCGGGACACTGTCTGCGCGAGCGGGAGCGGCCGGCTGGCGGGACCCGATGCCGTGATAACTATGCTTATCACGGCATCCTTATTGGATGCGACGACAAAGTGAGTGGAATCGGGCTGCTGGTGCTGGCGACGCGACCCAAATGCCTGACGGCGGCGGCCCAGCGATCACCAGCGGTTGTCAGGTTCCGGACATCCGCACTATCTGGAACTAACCCCAGCGCTCCCGCCGCGTCGGGACTCACTCGTAGAATTTGCCGCCGACCTCGACGAGGCCTTGCACCTTCCCGAGCCTCGATCGGTCGACGAAACGGAGCTTCAGAGCACGTTCACCGACCTCCTGCGGGACATGGCGGCGGCGTGCGCCGGCGCGCCTGCGACACAGCGGTGTCCGGAGGACTATCGAGGCGATGGCAGTCACCGCGAAGCACACCCGGACGGCCGACCGACGCGACCGGTGTTGACTCGGTGGGGAAGTCGGCTGGCTGACCCGAGCGGACGCCGGATCTGACCAGCCGACCCCGGCCTGCCCGATTAGGGGCTCTTCGTCATGAAGCGTGGAGTCGGCCGCGCAGCATCGTGGTGCCTGGAGTGTCCCATGTGGTTCCGCAGTGCAGCAGGAGTCGCAGCCGGTAGTTGGTGAAGTTCCGGAAGCCGTGCCCGACCCGCTTGATCTTCTTGATCAGCAGGTTGATCGCCTCGGTGGGCCCGTTGGACACCGCGCCGGCGGTGAAGCGGGCGAGCAGCTCGTCGCGCCAGGAGTCCAGGGTGCGGGCCAGCCGGTGCAGCTCGGGGACGTTCGCGTCGGCGCAGAAGGCGAGCCACCGGTAGAACGCGGCCGCGGCCTGCTGCGGGTCACGGTGGCGGTAGAGCAGCCGCAGCTCCTGGGCGGCGATCCAGGCGGCGGCGACCTCGCCGTTCGGGTCGCCGAGGTCCAGGCCGTGCAGCAGCCGGGTCCAGGACCGGTCGCTGTGGTGGTCGTGGCCGCGGCGCAGCACCCGGCGGATGCCGTAGAGCGGGTCGCCGGCGCGACCGCGGTGCCCGAAGGTGTCCTGCTGGACGCGGCGGCGAACCTGGTCCACGGCATCGAACCCGAGCTTGATGACATGGAACGCGTCGAGCACGCGCACCGCAGAGGGCAGGTGGGTGTGCAACGCGGTGGCGTACCCGCGGAACGGATCCAGGGCCGCCACCCCTATACCCTGCCGCCAGCCGGTGTCCCGCTCGCGCAGCCACGTGGAGAGCACGGCGCCGCTACGACCAGGAACGACGTCGAGTAGCCGGGCCGGACCGCTGGTGCGGGTCAGGTCGACCAGGCCAGTGGCGAACTCGGTGGGGTGGGTCGCGGTGGCGGCGAGGAAGGCGGTCTCGTCGACCCCGAGCGCGGCCACCCCGGCCAGCCGGGCGGGGTCGTCGACCAGCGGCGTGCCGTGCTCGGTGACCGCGCGCATCACCGTGCCCCAGCCCACTCCGAACTCCCACGCGACGACCGCGACCGCCTCGCCGTCGCGGCCGACTCGCTGGCAGGCGACCCGCGCCGCCCGGGTCGTGAGGGAGGCCCGCGGCGGAATCTCTGGGGTGGTCTCCGACCAGGTGCGGGTCTCGCAGCGCGGGTAGCGGCACCGCCAGAGCCGCTTGATCCAGATCAGGGTGGTCGGCCGACCGCCGACCGGCAGGTCTCGCACCCGCACCGGCCGACGCCCATGCGCCCAAGCGACGGCCCCACAGCGGGGACAGCCGACCATGTCGTTGGTGGTCTCCACGGCCAGCTCGAGCTCGCCGTCGTGCTCGTCGACCGCGACCAACCGGAACCCCTCGAGCCCGAGGATCACCGCCCCCAGATCCCGCGCGCCAGTAGCATCCGTGCCCACCTGGGGCCTCCCTCCGAAGTGTCCAAGCACCACGAAGAGTGAGGCCCCAGGCCCGAGATCAGGCCGAGGCTGAAGATCGTGTCCCCATCAGCCCTCCACGCTCAATGACGAAGAGCCCGTTATTGGCCGCGCCCTGGACGCATCTTCTGCGCCGCCCGCCGACACACCTTCGCGGACCTCGCGGAGGCGATCGACGTTGCGTTCGCCCGCTGGGACCGCGCGCACCTCCACAAGTTCGACCTCTCCGGTGACCGCATAGTGACCACCGATGACGAGGACGCTCCGCAGGGCTCCGCGCCCAGCAGTAAGGTCCGGCTCTCGACCCTGGGCCCCGGAGAGCAGTTCAGCTACATGTTCGACCTCGGCGACATGTGGACCCACCTCTGCACCGTCGGACTCTCCCGGATCGACCCGTTCGAGGAGCTCGGGTTCGAGCCCGAGCAGCCCCTGCCGTACTGGGGCTGGGCCCCGATCCCCGACCAGTACGGCCGCGAGTTCGACGACTACGAGGGTGACGACGGACCTGGCAAGGATCCCGGGTGGAAAGACCTGCCGCCCCTTCACCCGCACTGGGGAGCGTCACGACGGTGACCTGGACATCGGACTCGTCGGCGAGCAAGCCGCGCTGCAAGGGCCTCGAGCGGACTCTAGTGCTTCGTTAGTCAGTTAGCTTGACCAGTAGCCAGATTGGATGAGATCTTGGTTCGTGTCGTTGACTGTGGCGGTGGACGTTCCTCCTCGTGACCGCGAGGTGCTGGAGTCGTGGCT